>NZ_JBHFLM010000142.1:0-28670 GCF_041928655.1 Pelatocladus sp. BLCC-F211
GAGTTGTAGCACCTGGCGTTTGAGGAACGTAGACGCGCCCTGCGCGGCTTCTCGCAGAGTAACCCAACATTATCAAGGCTTTGTTGGGTTTCGCTTGCGCTCAACCCAACCTACATTTCTTCTTTACTGAACCGTATTGGGGTTAATTCGACTTTTGCGAGAGGTCTAGTATTTACCGAATCATAGGGAAATGCTTAAGGAGAAAAGGGCTTTCCCTTCTACACCCTAATCCCAACAGGGAATTTTGAGTTTTTCTTTTTTGCTTATTGCTGTAGATAGTTCTTCGTGGACGACTAGATTATCTATCTGCTGTGTAAATCTGATGATTGATTCCGGTCTTGATTTGCGAAGGCTGTATTGCGGGAAAATTTCACAGTTCTAGATTAATGGTTGAATTTTGTTTTTTATTGATAGCCATTGAAAAACCTAACATTCAATAACCAGCAACTAACTGATAGCACATACTTGCCCATGCATTAGAAACTTCGTAATCATTTTTCTCAGCTATGAGAAGAATTTATAACATCAAACAAAGTTAACAATCAATGACAAAATGGTTTACGTTGCTTAATGTTGGTGCATAAATAAATACAATGTGATTTATTTAAACATGTCATTTCAGCAATTTTACTGTTAACTAAAGATGGAATATGTAATTCAATTATGTGAACTCCAAATCACCACAACAGCTAGCTTAGAGGTATATCAACATCATCTAAAATTCATCATCAAGATTGGTACAAATCTTCCAATGAGGAAATTTGTTTGGTAGTAGTGTTAAACTTCAGCTATTGGTTAAAGGTTTATTTAAGAAATTATTAACAAACAAACCTTTATAAGCTTGAGTGGTGTATTGTAGCCCTTATCGCTTGCAGCAGTTTATACATATAATTCAACCAGATATTATCTGATTGTTTTTCCATATAAAATGCCAGCCTCTAGGACAGTTAATTACATAGATACTTGAGTATGTTATGCATTAATTTGCCAAATATCTGGTCTTTGTGTATAGATGCCAATATTTAATAACTGCCGTGTTCAAAAGCAAGTAAACACTAACTCTGACAACAATTTGAATAATTTGATTTCAGGGAGTAAAAATAAAATGTCATGAGTATTTGACAAATTTAACATTTATTTACATAATTTTATGATGTGTAGCGTCAAAATGAAAATAGTTCCGTATACCAAATTACAAAATCCAGTTATAGGCCTACTCATTGCTATGTTTGTTCCTGAAAGATTTTTGGGAACACTACTTACGTGTAAAATTCTGAGTAAAGATCATGAGTGTTAATACGGTGCCCTCTATCAGCTACTACTCTTTAGACGTGATTCAAGACGAAGCGCGACAACTTGTGCAGAAGGGAGTGGTTAGCAGACAGCAACCAATATATACTCTCTGCCAATACATACCAGCTCGCGAGTGGGTGTGTATTGAATGTGAATTAGAAAAGTGCGACTTCCTCTTACGCGATCGCATCGGCGATCTGATTGGTCGGGAAGAATGGGAAAACGACTAATCAACAGAAAACGATTGATATGAGATTGGGAATATATCTATTTGGAGGTGTGAATTTTCTCAAAAAAGATTCAACGCCCAATTTTAAGGTAGTCTCTGGTTGTGATTAGTCTTTCCCGATTTAGACTTTTGTAATGACTTATCTGTTATCTGTTCTTACTGTTTTTTGCTCAAGCAATGTGTACGCCACATTTTGAGGCGCCAATACACAGAGCCTGAAGTTGATTTAATTTGGTTTATTGATTA
The DNA here is from genome assembly GCF_041928655.1 of Pelatocladus sp. BLCC-F211. NCBI lineage: Bacteria > Bacillati > Cyanobacteriota > Cyanophyceae > Nostocales > Hapalosiphonaceae > Pelatocladus > Pelatocladus sp. BLCC-F211. The sequence goes on from NZ_JBHFLM010000142.1 coordinate 1,769, forward strand.
TGCCGGAGTAGTTTGATTTTGGCAACTGCTCCGGTAATTTTTTGTTTTAATTAGTGGTGAGTGGTGAGTTCCAATCAACCACCAACAACTAAGACTCAAATCTACCCGACTTCCTCCAAATACAAATTCACATCTTCGATGACACGGGTGAGTTCTGCTTCCGTAGTCAAGCGAATGTTGATGTCACGGATGGTGAGTAAAACCTTCGCAGCAAAAGGTGTAGGCCAAATATTGGGGTTACAGAAAATTTCTAAAAATACTTCTCCTGTATAACGATATTCCATTGGGCGTTGGGGACTGGCTTTTCCAGCGCCCGGAACAGCTTTAGTAGCAACCGCTTTGAGACTAGCCATCAACTGTTCTAGCGCTGCTTTTAGTTCCTGTGCTGCTTGGGGTGAAAAGCTAAAACAGACAGAACCCTCAACCAAGTTAAGTGTCAGGTGATTTCTAGACATGAGCTATTGTTTAGATTTTTAGTACAGATACCATTTTCCTGGTAGAGGTAACATCCAGATCCGTTTCTTTGTCAATGGTAATGATTCGCAAAATCTCAAGAATGTGTTATTGGTTGTTTGGCAACGGAATTGAAAATCATTATTTTAGAGACAGACTTAACTGCATCTGTCTCAACTCCATCAAGCAGAGGAAAAGAGCGGGAAAACTCATGAAAAAAATCTTCTGACAAATGCTAATAAATATAGTTGCTTGAGTAATGGTATAGTCCAATTATAATCAGGTTTGTAGTTGCTATTAATTAAAAAATATTTCAATAAAGTACGGTGATGAATTGACGTTATAGCAAGATAAAATCCTTACTGCGTAAGAGTTTGATACATTTTATTGATGTATTTAGTTCTACACTTAGAACTCATAGAACATCATAGTTAAAATTTAAAATTCCTCTATGTCTTTAGATAACCGGGCCACAGTTAGAAAGGTTTTAATCATCACTCTGTTCCTAAATATCTTTGTGATGCTATTAAAAGCGGTTGTTGGTAAATTAACAGGTTCTTTGAGTTTGTTAGCTGATGCCTTGCATAGCGTCACCGATAGCGCCAACAATATATTAGGATTGATTGCGAGCCGATTTTCTTCACCACACCCTGATCGCGAACATCCCTATGGACACCTAAAATTTGAAGCAGTGGGTGCTTTGGGAATTTCGGCTTTTTTAGGTATAGCCTGTTTTGAAATTCTCCAAGGTGCTGTCGAACGCATTCTCAATGGTGGTGAACCCGTAACCATATCACCACCAGAATTGTGGTTATTACTAGTTGTATTAGGTGTGAATATTTTCGTCACCTTTTACGAACGCCACGTAGGTGTAAAAGTCGGTAGCCCGATTTTGATCGCTGACGCCAAACATACCATGAGTGATGTTTGGGTGACAATTTCCGTAATTGGCGGTTTGATTGGTGTATGGTTGGGTTATCAGTGGTTAGATGTGGCGTTAGCTTTTCCTGTAGCTTTGTTAGTCTTTTGGAGTGGCTGGACAGTTTTAAAAGAAAATTTACCTTGGCTTGTGGATCAAATTGCGATCGCACCGGAACTGATTCATGCGATCGCCCTTTCTGTCCCTGGAGTGATCAACTGCCATGATATAGCGTCTCGCGGTGTTGTTGGTCGCCAAGCTTTTATTGAAATGCATTTAATAGTTGATGCTCAAGATGTTCAAACAGCGCATCGCATCACTGAAGAAGTAGAAAGGCGACTGGAAGAACGCTTTCGCCCAGTACGGATTGTAATTCATGTCGAACCACCAGAGTATCGCTCAGAGCAAATTAGCTTCGGGTCTAACTCAAACTAGCAAATCATTCTTATGTTAGACCTGTTCTCTGACTCCAGATAGGGGCTGTATCTGTGAGATTCTTAGTATCTTAATAACATAGCAAAACGCACTGGCAGAAAGTTTTACCGTTGTGGTTCTTTGCTACTTTTGGAAGGAGAGCGACGTCACAAAAGTAGACAGTGCTGATAATAAAGAAGTCTAGATAGTTGTGGAGTTTTTGTCGCTTCCTCCACTTTGTTACGACCAACGGGAAGGTTAAATTCTCCGTACAGAACGGTCGAAGGTCGTGGATATCTAGTCTATTTAAAGGTCAATGAGCATTCGTGCTGATCTCGAACTTTTAGTCTCGATATCGCCACGTGTGCTTATTTACCATTTTGATAATTCATAAAGGTGAGGGGCGCATATTAAGATTATTTCAAATGTTCAAGTGAACATGAAATGAAATTTCAATGGCTAGGAATAGTATTTATTGTTTTAAGCTTTTGGATGAATATGAATGTATATGCACAATCATCTGTGAAACCAGACATTCCGACTATAATTCAGCAAGCAAAAGATGCTTGGGTTAATCTTGATGGCAATGCTTTAGCGAAATTGTTTACACCTGATGGTGAACTGATCGTACCTGGTTATAGGTGGCAGGGACAAGCACAAATCAAGGAAGCGGTTTCCTCGATTGCTCAACAGTCGCAAGATATCAAAATTGATATTGCGCGGATCATCATCTGTGGCGAACAAGCAGTTATTGAATGGCGTTACCAAGAAACGGAAAAGGCTACTCAGAATCGCAAAACCACTGATGATGCGATCGTAGTAGATTTTCGAGATGGTCAAATCAGCCGTTGGCGAGAATATTTTGATACTAAAACACCATCATCTATTCAGTAACTAGCACATTTGCGACGGCTGCAACTAAATTATCTGGGTCTACAGGTTTAGCTATATGAGTTTGAAAGCCAGCTTCTAGAGCGCGCACACGATCTTCGCTATCAGCATAGGCTGTTAATGCGATCGCTGGTACATTTCCTCCTTTTTCTGCTTTCAAGTCACGGATTTTACGAATGAGAGTATAGCCATCTTCCTCTGGCATACCGATATCACAAACTAAAATATCTGGTTGTAACTGTGGTAACACTTCTAAAGCTTTTGCTGCTGACGCTACTGTAGTCACACTAGCTCCGTCTGCTTCCAATACGGTAGAAATATAAAAGCGGCTATCTTCATCGTCATCTACCACGAGGATTTTTAATCTAGCAAGAGGGAGAGAAGATGACGTAGCGTTTCCTGCAAGATTGGAAAAAAGAGAATTATCTCTCATTTCTTTAGTCCCTCCTTTTTCCTGAGAATTTTGAGATATTCTTTGAGTAATTTTACTGCGTTAGTGTCTTTGATCAATCTATCCAGCCATTCTTGACAAATAGTCTATTGCTACGTGTAAATTCATCCTCAAAATAGCTTGTCTCAACCACATGCTAGAATTCCCGCGTCTTCTACTCATTACCGTGGGATCTTTATAGTTTCTAATGACTAGAAGTTTCTCTCAATAAAGTTTTAGGTTTGTTAAATAATATTAATTAATCTCAGTTTTTGTATTTTATCAGTTTGTGAAAATGTTTAGAATAATAAAGACAAAATTTTACGTATCTCAAAAACAGAATCAAGATCAAAACCCAACTTAACTATGTTTGTTATACGTAATCTAAGTAGCAACCTTGTATATTTAGTAGGGCTTTTCCAAACGTGAATATGAGCAAAGAGGACATGGAATTTCCATTTCCAGTGGATTTAACAAACTGTGATCGAGAGCCAATTCATATTCCTAGTTATATTCAAACACACGGAGTTATTTTAGCCTTACAAGAGTCTGATTTAACTATTTTACAAGTCAGTGATAATACAATACATTTTTTTGGTTTGTATCCTGAAGAATTGCTAAATCAATCATTAAGTATACTGCTGGAACCAGAACAAATCGGATTTTTTGTTGATTGTTTAAAGCAGGAAGATATACAAATAGTTAATCCGATTGAAATTACTATAAATATTTCTCAGGTTAATAATATTTTTGATGCTATAGTTCATCGGTTGAATGAAATAGTCATTCTAGAATTAGAACCACATAATTATGAAAAAAATCATGTCTATTTTAGATTTTATTATTTGGTAAAATTAGCTGTCGGCAAACTACAATCAGCAAAATTTGTTACTGAAGTTAGTCAGATCATAGCTCATGAAGTAAGAATAATTACCGGATTTGATAGAGTCATGGTCTATAGATTTGATGAGGATTGGAACGGTATAGTAATTGCAGAAGATAAGCAAGATTACCTACCATCTTATCTAGATTTACATTATCCTGCTTCAGATATTCCTAAACAAGCCAGAGAACTCTACCGACAAAATTGGTTACGTATTATACCTGATGTTGATTATCAACCTAGTGCCATCGTTCCTACGCTTAATCCTTTAACAAATGAGCCTTTAGATTTAAGTAATTCAGTGTTACGTAGTGTCTCACCCATACATGTTGAATACATGCACAACATGGGTATTAAAGCATCAATGTCGATTTCACTGATTAAAAATAATCAACTCTGGGGACTCATAGCTTGTCATCACCAAACACCCAAATATATTCCTTATGAAATCCGCAATGCTTGTGAATTTTTAGGTCAAGTAACCTCTTTAGAATTAGCAACCAAAGAAGACAACGAGGATTCAGAATCAAAAATTCAAGTTAAATCCCATCTGGCAAAATTAATCGAATATATGTCAGTGGATAAAAGTTTTATCGATGGATTAATTAATCAACAACCGAATCTGCTTGATCTAGTTAATGCTCAAGGTGCTACAGTTTGTTTTAACAATGAGTTCTATTTAATTGGTAATACTCCACCTCAACAAGATATTCAAGAATTATTAAAGTGGATTTATAAAAATGTAAATGAAGATATTTTTTACACTAATTCGCTTTCCAAAAGTTATCCAGAAGCAGAAAAATATAAAAATATAGCTAGTGGTTTAATAGTTATTTCTATTTCTAAAACTCAGAATAAATATGTTCTATGGTTTCGTCCAGAGGTTATACAAACAGTTAGTTGGGGTGGAAATCCTCATAAAGCTGTAGAAGTCACCCAAAATGGTAGTTTGCGTCTATCTCCTCGTAAGTCATTTGAATTATGGAAAGAAATAGTCAGACTGACATCTCTACCTTGGAAATCTTATGAAATTAATGCTGCGCTAGAGTTACGAAATGCCATTATTAGTATGGTAGTACGGAAAGCTGATGAATTAGTAAAGCTAAATATAGAATTAGAACGCAGTAATAAAGAGTTGGATGCTTTTGCTTATATTGCTTCTCATGATTTAAAAGAACCATTGCGTGGTATTCATAATTATTCCAATTTTTTAATTGAAGACTACGCTGAGATATTAGATGAGGAAGGCAAAAATAAACTCAGGACTCTGATTCGTCTGACTATCAGGATGGAGGATCTGATTGATTCATTGTTGCAGTTTTCCCGCTTAGGAAGAGCTGATATGTCGATGCAACAGACTGATTTGAATGCTGTTGTACATCGAATTTTAGATTTATTAAGCGCTCGGATTGAAGAGACAGGAGTAAAAATTCGTATACCCAAACCATTGCCAATAGTGTATTGCGATCGCGTACAAATTGGCGAAGTTTTTAGTAACTTGATTACTAACGCCATTAAATATAACGATAAAGCCGACAGATGGGTGGAAATTGGTTATATTGAAAACTCTGAACCACTGAAATTTTACATTCGAGATAATGGCATAGGTATTCGGGAAAAACACTTGGAAGTTATTTTCCGTATCTTCAAACGTCTACATGGCCCAAGCAAATATGGTGGTGGTACAGGTGCTGGACTAACCATTGCCAAAAAAATAGTAGAAAGGCATGAGGGACAAATCTGGGTAGAATCAACTTACGGTGAAGGTAGTACGTTTTATTTCACTTTACAAAAGCCAAATTAATGATGAATTATGAAGGATAAAGTATTAAATAACTAACTATTGTATCATTTTGCGTTCATCCTGGCTTTAGCCTTTATCCTACCCTTCGGAAAGACGCCCAAAGGATATCTACATCCTTCATACTTCTTATGATTGGCAATAGCACTCAATTAATCCTGGTAATTGAAGATAGCGATGAAGATTTTGAAGCTTTACAGCGAGTGATGTATCGTCAAAAAGTGCAAAATCCTATTATCCGTTGTGCTGATGGTGACGAAGCACTAGACTATCTTTATCACACTGGAGACTACAGCAATCCTAAAAATGCTCCTCGCCCTTCATTAATTTTACTTGACTTGAATTTGCCAGGAACGGATGGGCGAGAATTATTAGAACAAATTAAGCAGGATCAAAATCTCAAAGATATTCCTGTTATAGTATTTACCACCTCTTCTAATCCCAGAGATGTCGAAATATGTTATCGCAATAGTGTTGCTAGTTATATTCTCAAACCAATTGATATCAACAAATTAAAACAAACTCTCCAAAGCTTCCTTACTTATTGGTTGGATATTGTGGTTCTTCCCGATAGTATCGGCAGGTAGTCATGGTGCAACAACAGTTGATCATTTTAATTATTGATGATTCTCAGGAAGATCGTGCAGTCTATCGCCGTTATCTTTTGCAAGCTCCACGATATCAGTACAAAATTCTGGAAGAAGAAACAGGAGAAAGCGCGCTACAAATATGTCAGCAAATCCAGCCAGATATTATATTATTAGACTTTTTGTTGCCAGATATGGATGGGTTGGAGTTTATAGCAGAACTCAAACAGCAACTTCAAGCAACTATGCCAGCTGTAATTATGTTAACAGGACATGGTAATGAAGCTGTTGCTGTGCAGGCAATGAAAAGTGGTGTTCAAGACTACTTGGTGAAAGGAGATATCACAGCAGAGAATCTACGCTTTACTATCCAGTCTACGATTGAAAATGTCCAACTACGCCAGAAGCTACAAAATAGTGAAGAACGTTTCCGTACCTCTGTTGAAAATATGCTGGATTGCTTAGGTATTTACTCAGCAATTCGCAACGAAGCAGGGGAAATCTTAGACTTTAGAATAGATTATTTGAACGCAGCAGCTTGTGAATCTAACTTGCTTATTAAAGAAGAACAACTAGGTAAAAACTTATGCGAAATTTTACCTGGACATCGAAAATATGGCTTATTTGATCAGTATTGTCAGGTTGTCAATACTGGCAAACCATTTGTGAAAGAATCACTAATTTATACAGATATATTTGGTAAACAACAATTCACTAGAGCCTTTGATATTCGTGTAGCTAAATTGGGAGATGGCTTTGTTGCATCTTGGCGAGATGTTACCAAAAAAAAGCAAATAGAACAAGCATTACGGGAAAGCGAAGAACGCTACCGTTTTTTATCTGAAGCCATACCACAAATAGTGTGGATTTGTGATGCAAACGGTGAATGTGAATATCTCAATCAACGATGGTACGAATTTACCGGACAAACCATTGATCAAGGAATGGGAACTGGTTGGATGGAAGTTGTGCATCCAGAGGATATTCAATTAGCCATGCAAGCATTTACACTGTCCTTAAATACAGGAAAACCCTATGAAGTAGAATTGCGTTATCGCTGTCATGATCAAACTTATCATTGGTTTTTAGCTAGAGCTTTGGCCAAAAAAGATGAGCAAGGACAGATTTTAAAATGGTTTGGTACAAGTACAGATATAAACGATCGCAAACAATTAGAAGCAGAACGTAGCCGTCTTTTTCAACTTGAGCAAGCAGCACGTGCAGAAGCAGAATCAGCAAACCTTGCTAAAGATGAGTTTGTAGCTATGGTATCTCATGATCTGCGTTCTCCTCTGAATGCTATTTTAGGTTGGGCGAAATTGCTACAAAGCCGCAAACAAGATGAAGCAACTACCATCCGCGCTTTGCAAACTATCGAACGTAACGCTTTATCTCAAGCAAAACTCATAGATGACTTGCTGAATATGTCCCGCATCATCCAAGGGAAACTAGAGCTTCAGCTATGTCAAGTCAATCTTGTTACCATTATCCAAACAGCATTAGAAACAGCCTACCCTAGTGCTAATGCCAAAAATATTCGTCTAGAATCTAACCTGGATGATGCAATTCCACCAATTGTCGGCGATCCAAATCGTTTGCAACAAATTTTAGGAAATGTCCTTTCTAATGCGATTAAGTTCACTCCTGAAGGTGGAAGAGTGGAAATTCGATTAGAGCGGAGATCAGAAGCAGGAATGGGGAGAGGGGGAGACACGGTGACACACAGACGCGAGGATACGCGGAATGAAGAAGACACGGTGACACGGGGACATGGAGACGTGGGGACGCGGGAACGCGGGGATGCAGGGATGCGGGGACATGGGGACAGGTCGAGAGTTTCTGATAATTTCTCCGCTTCTCCCACTCTCCGCGTCACCGCGTCTTCTGAAGCGTCACCGCGTCTCCCCTTATTTGCGTCTAACTTCTATGCTCAAATCACAGTTACTGACACGGGTATTGGTATCATTCCCGATTTTCTACCCCATGTTTTTGAACGTTATCGTCAAGCAGGTTCCTATGAACAGGGTGGTTTAGGATTAGGTTTAGCGATCGCTCGTCATTTAGTAGAATTGCACGGTGGAATTATTCAAGCAGCTAGCGATGGTGAGGATAAAGGAACAACCTTCACCATTTTATTGCCATTGAGGGGATAGGGGATCGGGGATCGGGGATCGGGAAAAATTCTCCCTTGTCCCTCTTGTCCCTCTTGTCCCCCTTGTCCCCCTTGTCTCCCTTGTCCCCCTTTTCCCCCTTGTCCCGATCCCCGATCCCCGATCCCTACTCCCACTCAATAGTTCCAGGTGGCTTGGAGGTAATATCGTAAACTACGCGGTTCACTCCTTTGACTTCGTTGACAATCCGGTTGGAAATCACTTCTAGTACGTCGTATGGTACACGCGCCCAGTCTGCTGTCATCCCATCTTCACTAGTGACAATACGTAAGACGATGGGATAGGCGTAGGTACGTTGATCGCCCATGACGCCCACGCTTTTAATTGGCAACAATACAGCAAAAGCCTGCCAGTAGTCATGGTACAAGCCTCGCTGATTGATTTCTTGCCGCACAATTAAATCAGCATCCCGCAAAATCTTTAAGCGTTCGGCGGTGATTTCACCTAAAATCCGAATCGCCAATCCCGGACCAGGGAAAGGATGACGCTGCACGATTTCCTCTGGTAAACCGACAGAACGCCCGACTTTACGGACTTCATCTTTAAATAGTTTCCGCAGTGGTTCCACCAGTTTAAATCGTAGGTCTTTAGGCAAACCACCAACATTATGATGACTCTTGATTTTTACTGCTACCCGTTCCCCTGTCTGGGGATCAACATTGGTGTCAGCAGATTCAATCACGTCTGGATACAGCGTACCTTGTGCCAAATAATCGAAAGGTCCAAGGCGTCTGGATTCTTCTTCAAATACTCGAATAAATTCGTGTCCAATTATACGACGTTTTTCTTCCGGTTCGGTAATATCACTGAGAGCATTCAAGAAGCGATCGCGAGCATTAACGTACTCAACGGGAATATGGAACTGCTCTTGGAATAACTTCAATAACCGCTCTGGTTCATACTTCCGCATGAAGCCTTGGTCAATAAATACACATGTTAATTGATCTCCAATCGCTTTATGCATCAAAAAGGCGAGGGTTGAGGAATCAACACCACCAGATAAAGCCAACAGCACCCGCTTGTCACCGACTTTGGCGCGAATTTCGCGAATTGATTCTTCGACAAAAGCGGCGGTTGTCCAAGTCGGTTCACACTCGCAAATATGGTAAACAAAATTGCGAATTAATGGCAAACCACCGGTAGAATGTACTACCTCTGGATGGAACTGCACACCATAGAGTTTGCGGTTGTGATCAGCGATCGCAGCACAAGGAGTATTATCTGTATGTGCCAATAATTCAAACCCTGATGGCATTGTTGTTACTGAGTCGCCATGACTCATCCACATGGTTGTGCCATCTTCAACGTTGGTCAGTAAGTCTGTGGGATCATCTATATATAATGATGCCTTACCATATTCAGCTCGATCAGCTCTGGCTACTTCTCCGCCCAATTGCTGCACCATCAGCTGCATACCATAGCAAACACCCAAAATGGGAATTCCCAAATGCCAAATTTCTGGATTACATTTAGGAGCGCCTTGATCATAAACTGAACTGGGACCACCAGAGAGGATAATCCCTTTAGGATTCAGCTTTCGCAGCTGTTCAATGCTGGTGCGATAGGAAAGAACTTCGGAATAAACTTGAGTTTCTCGAATTCGGCGGGCAATCAGTTCAGAATATTGAGAGCCAAAATCGAGGATGACAATCATTTGGCGATTAATTTGCCCCAAATCTTCTACTACTTGAGACGCTTCTTCTGTTGGTAGGGTCACCGCTGTACTCATGATCAAGAGAGAGTGTGTGTGAATGTAAAAATAAAATTGTCGCTTTACGGTCTTGCTAACACCATCTACTCCTCACGTTTCCAGGCTTTTAAGGTTGAAGTAACCTTATACAAACGCGACTTCAAACACGTTTGCCTTGCCTACTTATTTGTTAATGGTATTAAAAAGAAAAAATTACCCTAGAGTGGTTACTGAAAAATATATTTATGGTGAATTGTTATGATTATTCATAATAAATTAACATAATTTTGTGTTTCGTGAACAAGCTGTTTTGCGTTTTATGAGTATAGGGATTGGGGATAAGGGAGTGTGGGGAGACAAGGGAGACTTATCAGTTATCAGTTATCACTCTTAACTGCTCACTGTTAACTGTTAACTGTTAACTGATTCATGCCCAATGCCCCTACACCCTATATGCGAAGTTGGGACAGCACAGTTTCCATATCTTTCCAAGTCAGTCCTTGTTGAATATAGCGGGGTGCTTCCGGGTTATAAGGACTCGCAACTATGTCTATTTTGAGAATATTTGCTTCCTCTGGTAAAACAGGTACATCTGGATCGAAAGCAGTAGGACGCATCAAAGAACTGGAAAAACCTTTAAATATAGCTATTTGATCTTCTTCTCCAGCGATTTCTACCGCCACCAGCAGGACTTCTTGGGGACGTTTGATACTGTATTTTTCTAGTCTTTGACCTATAGAATTTGTCATTACGTTTAATGTGGACGATGGATAAAAAAGTTCGTAGTAAGAACTAAAGTGCTTACTACGAACTCTTGATTAAAATTTTACAGACTAATACTTATAATTGACTGAAATAAATAAATGCTGTTTGAAATAAGCCGACAATAAAACCTAGTATTCCACCTAAAGTTACTATTGCCTGTAATTCGTTTTTAACAATTCCTTCAATAGCAGCTTCTAAATCAGCAGCTGAAGTTGACTTAACACGGTCAATAATTACTTGATCAATTGACAAAATTGGTATTGTTTGAGCAACTATCGCTTCTAAATCTCTTTCCAAATATCGTTCTAAGATTAAAGCTAGTTCTAGACTCACGGTTTCTAAGGAAGTATTAACAACAGCAGAATTACTAAGGCGATTAACTAATAAGACAGCAATATTTTCCCAGTTAACCGAATCACTGAATCCTTGTAATAATTCTCCACCACGTATTTGTAGGTATTGACGAACGCTTTCGCGGGTGGTTTTCCGTAGCTGTCGGACTGTGCTTACAGGCAAGTTTTGTAAAGCGATATCTTGCAGTAAAGTTTTGATGCGATCGCGTACTTGTAATTCTTGAATTAACTCCTCTAAACGTTGGTTTGTGGCTTCTTTTTCATCCAAACAGTAAGTCCGCAAGCGGGTTAAGCTATTACGTAAACCAAATAAATTCGCGACTACCCAATAAGTACCACTAGTTTTTTCTCGAAAACTTTCATCTATAGTTTGAATTGTGCGATCGGTCAAAAAATTAATGATCCCCTGTCGGATGACATCGGGCGGTAAGACAGTTTCTAATAACCAATCAGCAAGGCGAGAGGCTTGTTCTTCACTCAATTGAAATTCTAATAATATTTGATCAAAAATTTGATTGATCTGCGCTTCTAAAAAATCTTCTCGTCGTGCCAAAACTTTTAACAAACGAGGTAGTGATTCACCTAACAAATCCCGCAAAATATTTGCTACAATTTTGGCAGTTTTTTGCTCCCGGTCAGCTTTGACCTGATCAATTGCCATTTGTAGCAACCAGAGAATCGCTGATTGCACACGTTCTGTTTGTAGGAGTCGCCGCGCCAGATTCTGTAGTTCTTCTGGTGTTAACAGCGACCCCATAATCGTATCAGAGATATTTTTGGCAAGACGCTCTTGGTTGCGGGGAATCAGTCCAGGGGTAAACGGAATTCTTCGTCCGGCGATGTAAATTGCTCGGTAAGGACGAAATAACATTTTGATGGCTATATCGTTAGTGAAATAGCCAATTATCCCACCCAAGATTGGGGGAGAGACGTACAGCCAAAGATGAGACCAATCAAAACTCATTTCGTCAAGAGTCAATAGTCATTAGAGACGCGATGATACTCTTACGAGAAGCCGCTCTTACGAGCGTCTACGCGTCTGTACAATAGTCAAGAGTCAATAGTCAATAGCCAAGGGTCAATAGTCAAGGTCAATCATTCTTTTTTAGAGTATGAAATTTTGACTATGGACTTTGGACTTTGGACTTTGGACTTTGGACTACTAAGCTTTAGTTACCACCAGCACTCCCATCATATCGTTCGCGATGGGGTAGTGTGTGGCAGTTGTAAAGCCAACTGCGAGAGCTGTTTCTACCTGTTTCTCTCCTGAAGGAAAGCGGTCTAAGCTGGGACTAATATAAGCATATTCTTCTTTTAAACCCATTTGCTCGGCAATTGGCACAACAAAATTATCCAGATACCATTGCTGAAAAGTTCGAGCAGTCGAGTTTTTGGGACGATGAAAATCTAGAATTGCTGCTTTGGCACCTTTTTTGAGGACACGGTGTAATTCTTTGAGGCTGCGTTGAATATCTGTGACATTTCGTAAACCATACCCCATCGTAGCAGCGTCAAATTTGTTGTCTTCAAAGGATAAATTGAGTACGTCTGCTTCTATCCAGGTTATAGAGGGAATTGGGTACTGGCTTTGAGAGCGTTGTTTGGCAATTTCCAATTGTGCAGATGAAAAATCCACTCCGTACACCTGTCCAGTTTTACCCACACGCCGTGCTAAACGAAAGGCTAAATCACCACTACCGCAACACAAATCCAGACAAGTATCTCCGGCTTTGGCTTCACTCCATTTTACTGCCATTTCTTTCCATACCCGATGTTGTCCCAAGCTCAACCAATCGTTTAATTGGTCATAAATGGGAGCGATACGGTCAAAGATATTGCGAATTTCATCAGACATTGGTCAAGGGTCAATTGTCAAGGGTCAATTGTCCATAGTCTGGTGTCAATTGTCCATAGTCAATAGTTGAGAGAAAAAACAAGGCGTCCTGAGATCAAGTCCCCTACTTGTGGTATGGGGACACCTACACCCCCACACCCTTATCCCCTGACACCCCTAATTTCTGACCATTGACAATCAAGCATTGGCTAACTGGTGGTAGCGAGTACAACTGAGTACGGTTGCTACCAATTGCGCTGATAAATGAATTACCTTGAGTTCATCTTCTCGCAAAGTGCAGGGTTTTTTCCACTGGAGAGACAACACTGCCAAAATATTATTTGTATAGGTAATTGGGATAATTAAATGCGCTTCTACACCAGATTCTGCATAGTGTGCGACACCAGCAAGCTTTTCGTCATTGGGTACATTTACTGAAACTTGCATTTGGCCAGTGGCGATCGCTTCCCTAGTCAAGGGGTCAACAGCTAACCAGTTTTCTACAGAATCCGCACTGCTGTAACTACCTTGAGTAGCAATCAAACTACCATTTTCAGCTAATTGCAAAATACACCCATCGGCGCTGAAACTTTCACTAAAAGCTGTAGCAATGGAATTTAAAATAGCTTCTAAACTCAGGCCTTGTTGAGCAATCTCCACCAAAACAGTTAACAGTGCTATTTGAGCATTCGCACGGCGTAATTCTTCTGTGCGTTGTTTGAGCAAATCATAGGTTTCTGCTGCTCTTTGCACCACAGCTTTTAATTCTGTTGGGTCCCAAGGCTTGGTAATATATTTGTATACCTGCCCAGCATTGATCGCTTCTACTAAGTCTTCAATATCAGTAAACCCAGTGAGGATAATTCTAACCGTATTGGGAAACTGAGGTACTGTTTTACTCAGGAATTCAGTCCCCTTCATTTCAGGCATTCGCTGATCGGAGATAATCACTGCTACTTCACCTTCTGTAGCCAAAACTTGCAAAGCGTTTATCCCACTGTCTGCTTTCAAGACCTGAAAATCTCTGCGGAAAGTACGATACAACAGATCCAAATTATCTGGCTCATCATCAACCACTAAAATTTTCTGTTTTTTCGGCTTTTCCAAAGTCATCAATTGACGGCGTATTTTATCAAGTTCGGGGATGGGGTTATTCATAAATAATTCCTTTAACCGTTAACCACTTTGTTATATTCCATACAAAGCCCGATTGAGAATATAAGATAAGCGTTTGTAGCTGCTATTTGATTAAATTAATCATGAAGCAGCTTTTCAGTAGGAGAAAGTAGAAAAATGAGTCATTAAAATTTTAGTAACCTAAGTGTTATTACGCAAAAATATTATCTTTGATAATATTTTTGATTCATAAATTATAGTTTTGTCTCCTGCTAGAGGTGTAGAAAGGAGCTAGAAAATTAGTGTTTTGTCACACTAAGTTTGCAGTATTTGTAGCGAGTTAAGACAGCACTCATTCAAGCACTAAAGTGCTTACTACAAACCCTTGAAAGCTTTTGTTACAAACTAGTAATACCCTATATTTAGAGGGGATTGATTACTGAAGCCTGTTAACAACATCTTTCTTCTATCGAAAAACTACGACATCAGTCTTAAAATACATACTCAGCATAAAACTTTTAAAATTATATTGATAAACTTGCAGTGAAACTGCTGAGATATCTAAACCATCACCTATGACTGACACACCACCCAACGCTCAAAATCTTAACGATAACGATCAAAATGATATAGCTGAAGAATTACTACGAAAGCTGCGACAAAAACAAGGCTATTGGGTGGAATGGGGACAAGCTTGTGCTTATCTACAAAAAGCAGGTTATAGTCAGCAAGCGATTTTTGAAGCTACAGGTTTTGAACCGGTACAACAGAATCAGGTGATTGTCGGCGCCCAAGTCTACAACTCTATAGAAAAAGTAGGAGCGCCACAAGAGGTGCTTTCCCATTATCAACAGCGCGGTAGTGATATCTTATATGAGTTGCGCTTGCTGACTCAAGAAGAACGAGCCGCCGCCGCCACAGTTACCTTTCAACACAAAGTTGATGCTGACGAAGCACGGGAAATTGCCAGGGCGATTAAAGATTTCTCTCGTTTTCGTAATCCTCCAGAAGGCTTTTCTCATCATCCAGGGGATGCAGTTGCTTATCAATCTTGGAAATTCGCCCGCCAGAATTCAGATTTTCAAACGCGATCGCGTCTGATTGCTAAAGGCTTAAAATTTGCCCATACGCAAACCGCTAGGCAGCAAATAGAACAATTACTCACAGATTTTACAGTCGTACCTAAAAAGCCAGCACCAACTCTACCCTTTTACAGACAACAATCAGCCGAAGAAGTACCTCGTCTCGTGCCAGTGGTAGGTGAGTTACCATTAACACCAGAAGATTTACAAGCAGTTCCTCTGGTAGAAGAAATCGGGCCTTTCCGGATCGTGAAGTTTGCTGGGGAACAAGCTTGGGTTCCCTTACCAGGTTGGCAAACCATATTGAGTGCAGAAGATCCAGTAGTGATTTTATGCAATAGCGATCGCCTACCAACCCAAACACAAAATCACCCAGAACCAGTCATGGTAGTTATTGATCGCGCCCAAAGAGAATGGAACTCAGGTAACTACTTTGTAGTAGATAACTCTGGGGAATTAGATTTTCAATGGTTTGAAACTGCGCCAGAAGTAACACTACTAGGGCGAATTCTCGTAATTTTACGAGCAAAGAAAATTCTGGATGAAGAATTGACAAAAGATTCTTGGCAAATTGATGAGTAGTTGTTGGGGATTGGGGATTGGGCATGAATCAGTGATCAGTGATCACTGATCACTGATCACTGATCACTGATCAAATTAAACTGGTAACTGTTAACTGTTAACTGTTAACTGATAACTGAGAAGTTGTCCCCCGTGTCCCGATCCCCGATCCCTATTCTTGCCTCGATGGTGGACACATCTGCTGCACTCCTTGGGGAAGTTGTTTGCACATCTGGTGGAATGTTTGCGGCTGCAATTGTTGCCAAGCAAATAATCCTACGGTTGCACTTCCCAGGAGTAAAGCCAATAATCTCAGCCACAATACCCCAGGTTGACGCCGAGGTTGAGTATTGTCAGCAGTTTGAGTTGTTGCCGAAATATCTAAGTCTAGTAATACTTGCGAACTTGCTGCAAACTCAGATTCTTCTGGTTGTGGTGCTTCTTCTAGAACAATTTCTACTTGTTTTTCTTCGACAACTTCTATTTGTAATTTCTTTTGAGTCACTGGAACCAAATAATCTGGAGAAACACGACAATGGGTAAGCACTACCGACACATTGTCATGACCATTTTTTTGATTCGCCAGTTGAATCCAAGCATCAACAGCTTCTTCTAAAGTTAGTTCTCCTGTTAATACTGGTACAGCATAATCTCGCCAAGATTCTTCTACTAATTGATTATCACTTAAGCCATCAGAACACAAAAGTAATATGCCGTCTTCTTCCACAATCAAGCGTTGAATCAGAGGACGCAGCAATTCCCCTTCTTTTGTTCCTAAAGCTTGGGTAAGGGCGGTAGCATCTGGGCGTTGTAATGCTTGGCGATACAGACTGCGTGCTTGGCGGACTTCCCGCGTCGCTACATCATCATCAATTGTTAATAGCTGACAGTAGTCACGGGTAATCCAGTAAGCACGACTATCACCGATATTAACCAAATACAGTTCGTGGGCATTTTCGGAGTGCCAACCAGCAGCAGTTTGAATGCGTTGCGGTACTTGGACAGCCATAACCATAGTTGTAGCCATGCGTTGGGTACCTGTGCGTTTTTGTTCGTCATTACAATTACAAATGACGTTGTTGATCACCCGCAAACAAGCTTCTAACTGTTGTTGCAATAAATCTGGCGGTACAATTTCGGCTTGTTCTCCAACTTCTTGTAATAAAGCGCGAATTTGGAGTTTCACAGATTGTACTGCTAATCGACTGGCAACTTCACCGCCTTCATGCCCACCAATACCATCACAAATGATCGCCATTTGTGGTGATAATGAATTGGCGATCGCATCTTTGCCATGAGGATAGCAAGTGTCTTCGTTTTGTATTAGTCCTTCTGGCCCTTTATCACTTGCACCTGCGACTTTGATACTTAAAGGTAATTCTGCGGCAGATGTTAGCAATAAACTATTGAGTTGAGTCACAATATCCTGGTACTCTACCTCACCACTACACATCTGTTGGACTATTTTTTGCAAGTCATTTGCTACTTGGGTTTTGGCATTAACTACCAAAGATTGCCAACATTCTCCCAAATCCTTAAGAGTTGGCTGTCCCAATTGCTGAAGCTGCAACAGCCGCACACACCAACCCTGCACTCTTAAATTATTTGGTATCAGCAAACTAGTGGCTACTCCCAATTCTGACAAAGGCTGCCACAGTTGTAGAATTTGCCATAACCAGTAAACTTGTCTGACAGCCGTTGCTTGTTGCCATGCTGTTGTCAATGCTGGGTAAAGATTTCCTGCTTCATCTATCGGTACATTTTCCAGTAAGAGAATATTATTTGCTACCTCTGTTTGATAACGAACCAATCCATAAACAACAGGTAAGTGTAACCGTTGTTGATATAAGCACAGGTAAGGAATAATTTCTTTTGGTATTTTGCTAGGTATGTCGGGTAACTTTCCCGGTTGAGTATCCAGCCAAATCCGAGGTGCAATTATTTCATATCTATCAGCTACTTTCTCTCCTGGGGTAATTGTAGCTGCTGATGACCCAATTACCCAAAGATAGCGGCGAATCAGAGGAGTTTGACAATTTGCACAAACACGGTTGTCAACAGGGTTGATTGGGCGAATACAGATAGGATTGGGACAATAAACTATCCGTTGAGTCGAAATCATACAAGTGTAAATATCTAGATAAATTGATAGGTGAAGTTCGATTAAATTGAGCTGCCAAAAACTAAAATGTTAGACTAGACTAAATTTACTGGTTTACTTTTAACACTTGTTACTTAAAAATTGGAAATTTTTACGTACAAATTCTAGTACATTACAGCAAAAATAATCAGAGTGTTAATTGATATATTGCATTAATTTATGAAGGGTAATGCGTTTGTAGTGTGGACTTTAGTCCTCAAATATTTAAGCACGCGCATTGCTTACTACGAACCTATCAAAACTTTTGCGATATCCCACTAGCTCTCAATGTTTATAAATAGCAAGTGTATTGCTGTATATAATCACAGAAATGTGTTTACGTAAATGTCGTGTTTAGGATGGCGCTATGCCAATTTCTACCGCAATGTGGTTGTCAAGTTCTACTCTTATTTGGCTGCTGGTAGGAGCAGGTTTGTGCTTAATGGAACTGTTTTTGCCAACAGCTTTTGTAGCTTTGATGATGGGAATTAGCGCTTTGGTGGTGGCGCTGCTATCCCCAGTTATTTTAGTCAAGTTATGGCTACAATTGGTGGTTTGGATCTTGCTTTCTGTACTGCTAATTTGGCTGTGTCGTCGTTTAATGACACCAGTGGGAAGTAAGTCAAAAATTCAGGATGCAACTACTGCTGAAACTTTAACAGAGATCCCAGTCGGGAAAGCCGGACGAGTATTATACGAAGGCAATTCTTGGCGCGCGCAGTGTTACGATGAGCATTTAGCGATCGCACCGCATCAAAAAGTTTACGTAGTCAGGCGCGAAGGTACAACCCTGATTGTTATGCCAGAATATTCCTCAGTTCAATAGTTTATGGTTGGTGGTTAATAGGAGCGCAAGGCCTTGCACCCGTACAGTAGTTGGTAGTTAGGAATCAGTGAATAGTGAGTAATAGAATTTGATAACTGAATAACTGCTCACTGATTTATTTATTAGGAGATAAATAATGGAACCTTTACTTTTTATAATAAGTTTAGTTTTAGGTGGTTCAGTAGTAGCAAGCTCTGTGAAAGTAGTCAACCAGGGTAATGAAGCTTTAGTAGAACGCTTAGGTAGCTACAACAAAAAGTTACAACCAGGATTAAACTTTGTTGTTCCTTTCGTGGATAGAATTGTCTTCCGGGGAACCATTCGGGAAAGAGTTTTAGATATTCCCCCGCAACAATGTATTACTCGTGATAACGTCAAGATTACCGTTGATGCAGTGTTTTATTGGCGTATCGTTGATATGGAGAAAGCTTACTACAAAGTAGAAAATCTCCAAGCTGCCATGGTGAATTTGGTGATGACACAAATTCGTGCCGAAATGGGCAAATTGGAACTAGATCA
This sequence comes from Pelatocladus sp. BLCC-F211, assembly GCF_041928655.1. Classification (NCBI taxonomy): domain Bacteria; kingdom Bacillati; phylum Cyanobacteriota; class Cyanophyceae; order Nostocales; family Hapalosiphonaceae; genus Pelatocladus; species Pelatocladus sp. BLCC-F211. The sequence goes on from NZ_JBHFLM010000142.1 coordinate 21,204, forward strand.
AACCTTTACCGCCCGTTCAGAAGTAAATGAACTTTTATTGCAAGATTTAGATATTGCTACCGATCCTTGGGGAGTAAAGGTAACGCGGGTGGAATTAAGGGACATTCTTCCATCTCAAGAAGTGCAGCAGTCGATGGAATTGCAAATGTCGGCGGAACGGCGCAAAAGAGCAGCAATTTTAACTTCTGAAGGTGAGCGAGAATCTGCTATTAATAGCGCTAGAGGTAAAGCAGAAGCACAAGTTCTAGAAGCTGAAGCCCGTCAAAAAGCAGTGATTTTGGAAGCAGAAGCTCAACAAAAAGCCCTGATTCTCAAAGCCCAAGCCGAACGCCAGCAACAAGTTCTCAAAGCTCAGGCGATCGCAGAATCTACAGAAATGATTGCTCAAAAACTTGAAACCAACTCTATAGCCCCCAAAGCTTTAGAAGTTCTGCTTGCCTTGGGTTATTTAGATATGGGTACAACTATTGGTAAGAGCGACAGTAGCAAAGTTATGTTTATAGATCCTCGCACGATTCCTGCCACCCTAGAGGGTATACGCTCCATTATTTCAGATGCACCGAAAGATTCATTCTAAGGTAACTTAGTGTCTTAGTGTCTTGGTGGTGAAAAATAAATCTTAATTGAACCACCCTACTCTACGAGAAGCCACTTCGTGTCTACGGGTTCGCCACCTTGCCAAGTTCCCTCCGGGACGCTACGCGAACGTGACGGGAACCGCCAAGACGGCAAGTGGACTCACCAAGACACCAAGACACCAAGACAAGTACATTGTCTTGTTGGTGATTCAGGTCGTAGACATGCTAGTTTTTTGTTGGGAACACCAATTTCAAAGGCTTGACACCCCCAATCACTAACGAAATCAATATGGCTCCTTTACCTGAGTATCACCCCAAACAGTTATCTTTAGGCCCGTTAGAAGCAGAAATCTTGAATATCGTCTGGGAACTTGGTTCCGTGACAGTCAAAGATGTACACGATCGCATTCTGGCTGATCCTAACCGAGAACTAGCTTATACTTCTGTAACTACCGTGCTGCGTCGCCTCACTGACAAAGGTTGGCTTGTCTGCGATAAAAAAGGACGGGCATTTTATTGGCGGCCATTGCTGACAAAACAGCAAGCCGCAGTCATTAAAGCCCACGAACAATTACAGCGATTTTTAGCGGTAGGAAATCCTGATGTTGTTGCTGCTTTTGCCGATAGTTTAGATGAAGCAGCTAGTGAGAAAATACAAGCGATCGCCAAACGCATTCAATCTGCACGCCAAGCGAGGGAGGAAAAATGATGCATGTACTAATGATTTTGATCGCTTTGGGTATTTCTTGGGGAATTAGATACTCTTGGGTTGAATGCTCAGATCATTGGAATAAACAATGGCAAAGATCCCTATTTTTCTTTCTTTTTCCCCCCTTGCTGATCATCATGACAGCGATCGCTTTGCTGTATATGGGTCCCCAGGGCAGAATGTTTGGTTTGCAAACTGGTTGCTTTAGCTACGTATTAGCATTAATATTACTTGCTTTTTTTGCAGGTATATGCATAAAGAAAGCATGGCAAGGATGGCGATCAGTAAAATCTACACGTGACTGTCCGATTGTGAACCTTGCAGGTAGACAAGTGCGACTACTCAAAACAGCAGCATTATTTGCAGGACAAATTGGTTTTTGGCAACCGGAACTTGTCCTTAGCCAAGGATTGCTGCAAACTTTGTCGCCTGCACATTTAGAGACAGTCTTAGCACACGAACAAGGCCATTACCATTACCGAGATACATTCTGGTTTTTCTGGCTGGGTTGGGTGCGTAGCTGTACAGCTTGGTTGCCAAATACAGACGCTTTGTGGCAAGAACTGTTAGTTTTACGCGAATTACGTGCCGATGCTCACGCCGCATCACAAGTAGATCCCTTGCTTCTAGCGGAATCATTGGTATTAGTCATCAGTACACCACCTATAACCTCAGATATCTGCTGTGCAGCCCTAGCAGCTAGTAGCGTTGATCGTTTAGAACAAAGAATAGAAGCTTTGTTAGCGAAACCAGAACCCACATCAAAATTTCACTTAATATATTGGACTAGTTTCCTCTTGGCATTACTGCCCTTAATTACAGTCATCTTCCATTCCTAGTTCGTAGTAGGCACTTTAGTGCTAACTTCTTGCTCATCTGGCTTAGGCATAGAATTAGTTTGGGATTTTTGGCGGATGACACTAATACCGCCATCCGCCTCCATAAATGCTCTTTTGACATCTTTAATTTCTTCTATTACTTAGTAAACGCAAAAACTCCAAGTATCGCAAAATCCATAAGACTGATATATCTACTAACTAAAGTAGTAAAAGTATGAGTTTTATAGAGTATTTAGTTTCGCCAGAATATCGCTCTAAAAATAAAACCAGGGTTATGCCTGGTTTTAAACTTTGAACGATCGCATCAAAATTAATTAATTTAAGTTAAGCTACTTCCGACAATTGTCTTTCTGGTGCAGGTTCTTCTAGTACTTGTGAGTAGAAGAATCCAGCTAACAATCCTCCCAAAAGGGGCGCTATCCAGAATAGCCATAACTGTTGAATCGCCCAACCACCAACAAAAACTGCTGGGCCAAGACTACGTGCAGGATTTACTGATGTATTGGTAATAGGAATGCTAATTAAATGAATTAGGGTTAATGCCAAACCGATCGCAATTGGTGCAAATCCTTGCGGCGCACGGCGATCAGTAGCACCCAGAATAATCACCAAAAACATAAAGGTGAGAACTAGTTCAGCCAGAAAACAAGCCACCAGCGAATAATTTCCGGGAGAGTGTTCTCCATAGCCATTGGCTGCTAAACCACTACCAATCACATCAAATCCTGGTTTACCACTAGCAATCAAATAGAGAATACCAGCAGCTAGAATGGCACCGAAGACTTGGGAACCAATGTAAACAAATAATTCTGAAGCAGGAAAGCGTTTAGCAGCCCACAAACCAAGAGAAACAGCAGGGTTGAGGTGACAGCCAGAAATATGACCGATAGCATAAGCCATTGTCAAAACTGTCAAACCAAAAGCTAGAGAAACCCCTACTAACCCGATACCTAAAGGAAATTTTGTACTATCAGCTATTTTTGCGCCATCGGCTGTGAATGCAGCTGCTAATACTGCACTGCCACAACCACCAAAAACCAGCCAAAATGTACCGATAAACTCAGCTAAACAACGTTTTACAAGTGACATATTTTTTAACTGGTAACACGGTAAATGCTTGAATGAAAGAATATTATCAGTCAGCATCCTAATATTGATGAGTTTGTTTTAATTTCTTTATGATGACCGACATTAAAAAACGGAGAAGTCAACCCTTTCTCAGCAGCATAAGTCCCCAGTTTTTTACGGGAAGCTACCACCAGCATCAAAGCGCTGTCATCCATGAGCGATCGCAAACTGTTATAAAAATTGTTATCAAATTCCTGGAGACGTTCCAAAAGTATCTGAAAATCATCTAGGCAGAGAACAGGTAGCACATCCTGTGTTTGTGTACATATTTGTCGTTCGATACGAAATCCTTGTAGAGACGTAGCATTGCTACGTCTCTACATACCCGTGAATTATAAATTCATATCTTGATTCAGCAACGCCAAAAATTCTTTATTGAACCACAAAGGACACAAAGAACACAAAGCAAAGAGGTTTAACCGAGTTGTCCAAGTTGCTTTACCAAGCATTGTTGATGTGACAGAGTACTAACCACCACTCTCAGTAATTAATTCTCTCAGCGCTTTCCCCAAATACTCATACTCCTCAATCGTGTTGTAAATCTGCGCGGAAATCCTCACCAGTAACTTTGGTGTTTCTTGCCAAGGTACTATCTGCACCTGAATACCAAACCGATCAAATAACTCATCACGTATGGATAAAAAATTGCGGTTTGACAAAGCGGTAGGTATGGGTACAACAGCCATTGAGCCAATCATCTCTTCGGGACAAGGTGGCAAAACTTGGAGTGTTTGACAAAGTAGCTGTCTGGCTTGCAATGCTAATTGATGATTGCGCTGTCTCAATTCATCCCAACCACCAGGTAACAGGGAACCCAAAAATGCGATCGCTTCTGGTACGCACATATATGCTGTGGGGTCATCTGTCCCCATCCAATCAAATTCCAATTGAAAGCGACTTTTATCTGTGCGTGGTGAGTTTGCACCGTGGCTAATTGTCAAAGGACGAATTTCTGGTTGTTTATCTCGTTGCACATACAAAAATGCTGCTCCCTTGGGCGCACACAGCCATTTATGGCAATTTCCCGTGTAATAAGTCGCGCCAATTTCTCGCAAATTTAGAGGTAACATACCTGGTGCATGAGCGCCATCTACAAGTGTGTCCACACCCCTTGCTTGCAATTGTTGCACCAACTGCTGTAGGGGAAAGATTAATGCTGTTTGACTGGTGACATGATCTAGTAATGCTAATCTTGTTTGAGGTGAAACTCGCTCGATGACTGCTTCTACAATTTGCTGAGGCGAATCGAGTCCAAAAGGAATTTGAGCAACTACTATCTGCGCCCCTGTGCGACTGGCGATAAAATCAAGTGCATTACGACAGGCGTTGTACTCGTGGTTAGTTGTGATTATTTCGTCTCCGGGATGAAAAATTAGGGAACGCAATACCGCATTGACGCCAGTAGTTGCATTGGGGACAAATACCAAATCCTCGACATCAGCACCCACAAACGCCGCTAGTTTGCTTTTAGCCCCATCCAGAAGTACTTCCCATTCTCTTGTGAAAAATCGTAGTGGTTCCTGTTCAAGTTGCGATCGCAACTGTTGCTGAAATGATAAGACTGCGATCGGGCAAGCACCAAACGATCCGTGGTTGAGAAAAGTTACCTTTGGATCAAGCGACCATAAATTCTTAAAGGGTGAAGATTGAAGGTTGAAGTCTGAAACACTTTCTTTATCCTTCATTCTTCACCTTTTACTCTTTTTAAACTCCCCAGGCGGGATTCGAACCTGCGACCAATCGGTTAACAGCCGACCGCTCTACCACTGAGCTACTGAGGAACGTCACGATTAATAATAGTAATACCAAGTTCTAGGAATAGCAAGTACTTTTGGAAAAATTTTTCCAAAAATTTTGTGAGTGTGTTGACTAGCAACCTGAATCGACTATTTTGCCAATAATCGAGTCCACTCAGACCCCAGTCAGAGAGACGCTTTAGGCTCAATTTCGTGTTAATTATTTACTTCAATCCCATTCGCAGTTCAGCTAGACGCTGTCTTGCTTTAGCATCAATAGAGTTAGCTAGGAATCTACCATTAGATTTTTTGCGTGGTTGAGACCTGTGCTGTACCCGACAAACTGTGGCTTTTACTTCATAACATAACTGCTGTGCTGATAACCATTCTGCCCCATACCCTTGTACCATCAGTTGTTGGACACGGTCTGATGTGGCAACAATCACGCGAGAAATTAAAGATTGAGCTATGGCAGGACGCAGAGACGCACAAGCTTTTTCTATATATGTGTCTGCTGTTTGACCGAAGTCGGTATAATAGACAGACACAAGGTCTGTAATAACTTCTTTGTTACTACTACTATTTTGATAGTGGGCATCAAACACTATTTGCGTTTCATAGCCTTGAAATGCGCTGTAATCTGTTAAAGCTTCTACTAATTCCCAGCGCGCCGCTTCTAATCCAGCTTGATCACGGGTTCTTTTCAGACAAGACCAAGTGCCTATAATGTTGTAGCCGTCTACTAAAAAAACGGCTTGGGGTAAGGAACGGGACATGGTTTTGAATCACAATTATATAGAGTTAACAAAATTCATTCATAACTTTTATAGTAATTCAATCATCTCTTGTAACACTATGTTACAAACTCAAAAAACGTAATAGCTTTACAAAAAAGGGATCGGGGATCGGGGACAAGGGGGACATATCAATTCAAAATTCAAAATTAAGAACTTTTTGACTTTTGACTTTTGACTTTTGACTTGTTTAGCCCAATACCCGATCCCCGATCCCCAATCCCTAATCTGTGTGCAACTGCATCAGACGCTGTTTGAGGCGTTGAGCTTCTCCTTGGTCTATCAAGCAGCCCTGTTCTAGCAAAAAAGCCCCGTCACAGTAATTTAATTCATCTAAGCGATGAGTAACCCATAGGGCTGTGATACCTCTAGTTTTGACTAGTTTGCGGACACTAGCCACTAATTCTAGTTGACTATCTGGATCGAGTAAGGCAGTAGGTTCATCTAATAGTAAGACTGCACAGTGACGGGCTAAAGCACCTGCTATGGCTACTCGCTGTTTTTGTCCTCCACTCAAAGCATAGATAGGACGTCGTTGCAGTCCTAACAAATTGACTGCTGCTAATGCTTCCTCGACTCTGGTTCTAATGTCAGGTAATGGTAATTTCTCTTCCACTAGCCCAAAAGCGATATCAGCACCAACAGTAGGCATTACTAATTGATGGTCGGGATTTTGGAAAACAAAACCCACCGGATGCAAAACCCCAATCTCACCAGATTGGGGTGCTAGTAATCCCGCTAGCAGTCTGAGCAATGTTGATTTACCACTGCCATTTGTACCCAAGAGCATCCAAAATTCTCCCTTGGGTACTTCAATAGAGCAAGATTTAATTACTTTCTCTCCAGAAGGCCAGCTGAAGTTTAAGTCTTTTACCTTAATACCTAGTTCCGGCATTTTTTAAGTCATCTATTTATTCAGATGTCAGGGCGAAGAAACCAGGTGGTCTACCACTAGCGGTGGTTGCACTGTCTTTCTGTGTTACCTGTACTCCAGAGATTTCACTAGCACGCACAGCGATTTTTTTCTCTGTTTTACCTTCACACTTGAGTTCTACAATCTCAGGCTTACCAGAACTCATTGCGGCTAAAATTAGCTGATAAACAGCTTCTGCATCTTCAACTGTCTTACGCTGTACCGAAATCGGGAAGGGAGTGTTTCTTACGGTCAAATCGATGGTGAACATTTAGCTTTAACTAATTTAACTTTAGGTCTAATTCTAACGTTAACTGAATCGGCGGAATTCCCCATTTCTCTTACAGGGTGGGGTGCATCACGCAGGGGAATTGTGAGGAACATGCTTGATGGAAAATATAAATTTAATTGCGATTTTGATTTAACATTTATATTTTCAAAGATTAAGTTAAGTTAAAAAACCCCTGGAAAAATTAGCGAAGAACACTTAATATGATTAGAGAGAGTAAAAATTTGTAAACTAGATTGACAATCTAGTTTATATTCTGTCTATAGTCAGCCAAAAAATGGCAGTCTATAATACAGAAAGTTAAAAACCTTGTACTTATAAAGTTTGGAGATTTTCTCTAATGACCATCGCAATTGGACGTAGTACTACCAGAGGGTGGTTTGACGTTCTCGACGACTGGTTGAAGCGCGATCGCTTCGTATTCGTAGGATGGTCTGGTTTATTGCTGTTCCCCTGTGCATTTTTAGCACTAGGTGGATGG
>NZ_JBHFLM010000143.1:0-38195 GCF_041928655.1 Pelatocladus sp. BLCC-F211
CGGTTATTTAAATCAGTAGATGAGTTAAAGAATTTACTGGATAGATTGTTAAATCAGGGAGAACTAATAATTCAATGGGGACGAAAAGTAAAAAATAAAGGAAATGCTGCTATTGCAAACTAAATGTGGAACAGCTTATCAGGTGAATTAGGAAGAGAAGAATTTACTGAATGGCTTCGCAAGCATATAGCAGTCAATCAGGGGTTTCAGGAATAGAGACAATCAAAGCAATCGCATTACTACAAAACGAGCGATCGCACGATATTATTTGTAGGGTGTGTTGTCGCGCAGCGCAACGCACCATCCTAGCTTTTCGGTGCGTTAGGACGTTCCGTCCATAACACACCCTACCGTTAAAACTTGTTTATTTTGAAATCATTTAAGTCTCTTCTTTACTTCCTCTGCTAAATTAGCTAGTGAAACTTCCACCTGTTCCCCTGTTTTTAAATCTTTGAGCGAAGATTTTTGCGCTGCTGCTTCATCAGCACCAATAATCACGCAAAATTGTATCCCCTGTTTATCAGCTAACTGGAATTGTTTACCCAAACCCCGTTTATCAAAACTAGTGATTACGTTAATTCCGGCTTTGCGTAAATCTTGAGATACTTTTAAGTAAAGTGGCATTAAATCCTCTTGTAAATTTACTACCATTACCTGTGCCGGTGTCGGAGCTAAAGTATTTAAAATTCCAGCTTTAATTAAGCGACTCATTAAGCGGGTTAAACCAATTGAAATACCTACACCAGGCATTTTTTCGCCTAAAAATACCCCCACTAATTCTTCATATCTACCACCAGAACAAATACTTCCCAAAGCTTCATGTCCTAGCAGAGTTGTTTCGTAAACTGTTCCAGTGTAATAATCCAAACCACGAGCAATTGATAAATCAATACAGAAACGATTTTCCGGAACTCCCAAGTTACGAACACCTGTAATTACTGTTTCTAGTTCGGTAACTCCCAGATTAAATTGCTCGGCTTCTGGCATAGTTTGAGCAAAATGCTTCAGCTTATCTAGCATATCGTCCACTGTGCCTTTAATATTAACAAACTCAATAATTTTCTGGGTTTGTTCTGGTGAAACACCTTCTTTTTCTAACTCTTGTTTAACTTTAGTTTCACCAATTTTTTCCAGATTATCAATAATGCCGATACAGGATTTAATTTTGCTTTCCTCAATTCCTACAGATTGAAAAAAACCTGTGAGGATTTTACGATTATTGATGCGAATAACAAAATCACCAATATTAATAGCTGTAAATATTTCTGTGATGATAGCAGGCATTTGAGCGTCATAAAGCAAGCTCAATTCCCGACGACTGACGACATCAATATCACACTGGCGAAACTGACGAAAACGCCCATCTTTTGCTCGTTCACCACGAAATACCACATCCATTTGATAACGAGCAAAAGGAAAATTTAAATCATTAAGATGACGAGCAATATAAGCTGCTAAAGGAACCGTTTGGTCAAATTTTAATGCTCGTGCTTCTGAACCACTTTCACCAGATTTCTCCTTTTCGGCTTGGCGATTCGGAGGCAAAATTGGATCAATACCATAAATAATATTGTCGCCTTGATTACCTTTAGCTTGCAGAACTTCTAACCTTTCGACTGCGGGAGTTTCAATAGGAGTGAATCCGTAGCTTTCAAAAACTCTACGGATAGTATCAAGTAAATATACTTCTAGGCGCTTTTCGCCAGGAAGGAATTCTGGAAAACCACTAGGAGTAGAAAAGTTTATTTTTTCGCTTTTTGCCATGCTTGGAATTGATAATAGTTAGTTGTTGATTGTTGATTGTTAAGGGTTGGTAATTATAAACCACAAACAACTACCAACTAATAACATCAACAGTTACTTTATCGCATCCGTTCCTCTTGAATCAGGGTGCGTTGAAATATTCGATTATCCTTAAACCATTGCCAAGTACGGGCGCGATAATTATTACAGGGACTAATTTGAATCATTTCATACAAATAGGTTCCTGGCATTCCCTTATAGGAAAACCACAAAATAATTGTGTTATCGTCTATTTCCCAAGCTTTACCTTCAATGCGTTCTGTATCAAACCAAATTGCTTGCTCTCGATAAGTTGCAGGAAATTTATGCTCTTCTTTCCTACCATCAGACCAGTTATAGCGATTAGTCTGGTAATAAGAATAAGCACTATCTGCTGGAAATTCACAAGTTAGATGGGATTGATGCTGATCGAGAATTTTTCCTTGTGTATCAACTAGTATGTACGTACCTACCCAATCTCCTTCATGACGGGCTAAAACGGGCATTTCTTCTCGAATCGAAGACATGATTACCCTCCTTTTACTGATAGCGATTTGCTAATAACCATACAAGCATGATACCTGTGACTAACCCACTTCCAGTCCAACCAGTACTATAGGCGATCGCACCCACCATTTGTGCATTGATTTTGATTGCTACAGTTTGCAATCCTAAAGTCAACATCGCTGCTAACACCCCATTTACCAATCCTCCGACGCTACTAGCCAAAATCCAGCGCCATGCTTGTTGGAAATGACGGCTTAAAATCAACCATTGGGCTACTCCCAAGACAGCGAAGGTGACAGACTGATTGATCACATGTAACCAGAATGCTTCCCAAGATTGGCTTATTGTCAATAGCATTTCTGTAATGATGGGATTGACAATTTCTCTTGTCATGAGAGTCACTGGAATACCCAAGTACCACCCTACAGTACTGGCTAATACCCACCAACCTGCTTGTCTGACGTAACGCTTGAGGACAAACCATTGGGCAACTCCGAGAATAGGGCCAGTTAAAATTAATGTGGCGAAAAACTGGAATCCACCTTCCTCCAAAATGCCAACTACAGCACCGCCAACAGCATTAGCCAGTACCCACCATAACAATAGTCTTCGTTTTTTAACCATCAAACCACCAAGGATCGCGAGCAGAATTTGTTTTAATCAAGAGGGCTTTTTTCCGGATAAACCGCATCAACGCAGCTGTCCCCATGCGTGAACCACCTAAACCGGAGTATTTAAAAGAATTTTTTTCTCCTTCGTAGATGAGAGCAGTCAGACCTGCATCATTAATACAAATAGCACCTGCATCTATGTATTGGGCAACTGCTAAAGCCTCTGCTTCATCTCCTGCAAAAACTGCTGCACTCAGCCCATAAATAGTATCATTTGCCAAGTGAATTGCTTCTTCTACCTTGGAAAAAGCCATGACTGGCATAATCGGGCCAAATGTCTCCTCAGTCATGATCTTCATGTTGTGATTCACTTGGGTGAGAACTGTTGGACGACACCACCATCCTCCGCCAGTGTTTTCTACTTTTCCCCCGCAGTGTACAACTGCTCCTTGTTCTATCGCTTCTAACAAATGATCACTAATAATTGCGGCTTGTCTTTCAGCAATGATCGGGCCAATTTCGCCACTTTCAAGTTTAGGGTAGGCTAATTGTAAGCGTTCGGCTTTGGTGACAAGTTGTTCAACAAACTGTTTAAAAATTGATTCAGCAACATAGATGCGTTCAATGGAAAGACACGACTGTCCAGTATTCACTACTGAACCCCACAACAATGCTGAGGTTGCTAATTCTAAATCAGCCGATGCCAAAATGATCGCTGCATCTTTACCTCCCAATTCCAAAAAAGCCGGGATAAAACGTCTAGCTGCGGCTTCTGCAACTTTTCGCCCCGTGGTTACACTTCCTGTAAAGCAAACCAAATCTACATTTTCAATCAGATGAGCGCCTGTTTGACCTGCTCCTTCTACAAAAGTAAATATTTCGCGCAATGGCGGAACAGTATTAATCGCATTTAACAGTGGTGTCATAAACCGGGGCGCTATTTCACTCGGTTTCACAACCACAGCACAACCTGCAAGCAGTGCTGGAATAACATCAATAGTTGAGAGCAACAATGGCAAATTCCACGGACTAATTACTCCCACCAGAGGATAAGGTACTGCTGTTTGTTGTAATTGGATAAATGGTACTGCTGTTTGTTTTTCTGTTTCTGCTAGTAATTCTGGTGCTAATTGACACCATCTATCAATATTAGAGAGAAACGAGTCTATTTCTAGTATCGAAATTGACAATCTCCCAGTATCAGCAACTAAAGCTTCAGTAAGTTTATCCCGCCCTGCAAGAATGGCTTGCTTCCACTGTTGCAAAGCTGCAATTCGCCCTTCTAAACCGAGTTGTTCCCAGGCTTTTTGCGCCCTCCGCAAGCGATTACACAACTGTACCAAAAGCTTGGGCGGCGGCGGTATAATTACGTAATCATATTTCCCCGTACGGGGGTTACGAATATCTATTGGTTTGGTCATTTGTCATTTGTCATTTGTCATTTGTCATTTGTCATTGGCAAGAGACTTGTTAAATACTTCTCCTTTGTCTCCCAATCCTTATCCCCGATCCCCGATCCCCGATCCCCAATCCCCAATCTCAAATCACTCCTAATCTGGCTAAACGCTCGATTGTTTGTTGCTGGGTTTGGATGAAGTGTTGGCGGTCTACTTCTTTATTTAGCATAGTGTTTGGTGGGTAAAAGTTTGACTGGCTGTAGCTGTCTGCGTATAGTTCAAAGCGCTGGCGGGAAAGTAAATTATTTAACCCTGGACGGTGGCGATCGCTCCGCAAGGCTGCGAGGTTGATCTCTGCAAAAGCTGCCATGCTTTCTCCTGAACCTGTCTCAGCCAGAACTAATCCTCGGTAATCAATGATTTTAGAACCACCATCTGTGGAAGCTTGTGGAATAGAAGTGTTGACGATACCCGCAGTATTTGAAGAGACTACGTATGCCATGTTTTCGACTGCACGAGAAATTTTTGCAGCTTCTTTGGGGGCGCGCTCTTTACCGTAAACTTCTGATGTCGAGTGCAGAAAAATCTCTGCACCCCGCATTGCTAAACACCGGGCTACTTCTGGATATAAAATTTCTTCTGATGCTAAAGCTGCTAAATTACCTATTTCGGTTTTCGCTACCGGAAAAACACCATCCCAACCGTAGCAATCAAGATATTTATCCCAAACGTCATGGGGTGTCGGTGCAAACATGGAATTCAAACGCCGATAACGCAAAACTATTTCACCGGATGGGTTGATAATAAAGCATGTTTGAAAGTATAAGTCTGGGAAATTAGGGTCGAGTTCGTAGGCGTTACCAGCAAGAAAAATTTTTAGTTTTTGGGCAATTTTACTGAGGCTATCATACTCTGTACATCTCATTTCTAAACAAGCTTTTTCCGCCCACACAGCAAGTGATTCTCCCATAGGAAAACCTGTGAGAAAGTACTCTGGTAAAACAATTAAACGACAGTCGGAACCAATAAAAGCGATACTGGCAGCTATTTGCTGTCCTATGCGCTCAATATTATTTTGCATTAAAGAACGAGCTGTTTGGCGATCGCTTGCTTGGTTTACTGCGTGACATGTTACTTGCAGTGCTAAAGCGCGGTATGAATTGAGTGTATTGGTATTATCTGCCATAAGTAGAACGATTTGGAAAAAACAAACTATGTGAAGTAATGTAAAATTATTGGAATCTAATTCGTAGTAAGGACTACCGTGCGGGAACGCTGCGCGTACAGTCCTTATTTGAGGACTAAAGTCCTCACTACAAACCTTTAATTATTTACGCTGTTCTACTTAGATGCCTTTAACCAGCCCATAAGGCTCGGATTAATTTATCGGTCATTTCTGCCCCGAACAAGCGTATAGCGAGTTGATTGTCTGGATCACGTTCAGCAATGGTACGACGTATAAACAAATCACGAGCAGCTAGGGCTTGCTGCTCCTCTTGGGCTACAGGTTCAGCTCTATCTACCCAAATCAACCACCGATCCATCATTTCGTGAGCTATAGTCTGAACCAGAGTCATTGTCTCGTTTGTGATTTGGCTGGTAAAACAGATACTTGTTCGCGATTGCGCTTGTCTCATGTATAAAGTTTTGCTAATAAATTCTTTCAGACAAGGATCTGCCTGCAACTCCAAGTATCTTTTATTAACTGGTTCATAGTAGCGATCTAGATATTCCAAGTCAGTAAATAAATCCGAACGAGGAATATAATCCATATAACAAAACAGATGTGGAACTGTACCAAACCCGTAAGCAAGATGTGGTACACGAATCTGTGAGCCTAACCAAATAGTTAGGTGCATGTTGCTAAAGCCTGTTTTAGAATCACGCAACCATGCATGTACCATCCAATTAATTTCGGAACCGGAGAAAGTTTTGAGTGAGCCATGAGCTTCTCCTGTCAAGGAAGAGTAGCTTTGTAATTCTTGTGTAGCATGGTTGGGATGCAGTTCAAAACGGGCATCTAGTTTTTCTCGGAGTTCATTCGTGATCTTCCATAGCTGTTCAAACACAGGTGTATTGTCTAGATTTGTTTGCTGCTCAACCATAAAGTTCTTTTAGATAGTATCCCTACGGATAATTGAGAGCTTGGCAGTAATGGTTTTATTATGAATGCGATCGCTTTTTTCTAGCTGAGTTTGCTGCAAAAGTTTATCAATTTTCAATTCATAAACTTCTACACCCTAAAATCAGTATTTTTGGGCAAAGCGTAAAAAATCTAAGGATATATCACTCTTTCAGCAGAATCAAACATTGAGTTATCTTAGTGCGTTGTGTCCATCATCTCCCCCGAAATTTTTTGGTCTACATCAGGAGCCTTGGGCTTATAGACGAGAGGTAAGCAATCAAAGATAAGATAAAAAACCGCACTTACTAAGCGCAGCTCTGAATAAACTTATCATGTCGTTTATAATTATTCCCAAGTCTTTTGGCGATCGCTCAGATTCATATTTCAATTGTGTAAAGCCAAAAAACTAATTATATACAAAGTGATTGCTTGGACAATTCTTGCTGTTCCAGTTAACGTAAATATTAGTGAAGCTATTGGTTGTTGGGCATGGTAATTGCTCAAAAGACTGTTACGTGCTACGACACTGAGCATTCCACGCAATAGAAGTCCTAAACCTATGGAGAGCCAGAGTGCGAAGACGGTACTACTAAAAGTGTAGTACAGATAAAAACCCATGACTCCATATACCATGTGTAACAAGTAACCACGATTGATTTGCTTTTTTGAAAGTAAGCTGCCTGTTAGAGAAAGCCCTGCTCCAATAACTTGAATAATAGCAAAAACTATTGGAACTTTTGCGTAGTCTTTAGTAACGTAATACTGCAACAACCAAGAATAAGAATTTAATATACCCATTATAGAGCCATAAAATAAAATACTTTTTATTTTATTTTCCTTGAAAATCCATTCGACTATTAATTTGAAATTAAAAAGATAGTTAGTAGCTAAATTACTAGGAACATCTGGTAACTGTAGACAAATGAAGAAGCCAATTAAGTATAAACACATACTTAAATAGCAGGCGATAATTGGATATCCAAGTAAAAGACAGCCTATTAAGGCACTTGCAAATTGACTCAGCCAAAAAACTGATTGATTTTTCTTCTCAGAATATTTATCTTTTGAACAAATATGTTTTAACCATTTAGAATCACTACCGTATATCGTTGGAAACGATATTCCAATCAGAAACTCTATAGCGAGCAGTTGCTCAAAACTTGAACATTTAGGAAGAAGATAAACTGATAATGCTTGTACAAGTGCAGCAGTAAGGATTATTTTTTTTGGTCCGAAAGAATCAGCAAATAAGCTGCTTAAAATATCACCTACAAGCATACAGATTGTTCCAAATGAAATTGCGTTAACAATCTCGTTACTACTGAGGCCATTATCCAGAAGTAGTTGAAAAAATATTATGAGGTAGATATTTGAACAAAGTAGTAGTTTCAGCAGGTAAATTTTATGAGTGCTACTGAACATTTAATCTAATTTCCTCAATGAAGCCATGGGAAATATTCAAATCACTAGGGAGAAAATAATTGGTCTGTGCCTTTTCTAAACAAGCAAGTACAATACAGTTAGATGCGATCGCTCCTCGCATCCATTTAGATCCAAAGGGTGATACTCTTTCTAAATATTGAGTATCAAAATTAGAGATACTGTCAGCAAAATTGGAAAAATAAGTTTTTAAGCAAGTATGGTCTGCTTGTAAAGGAACTCCAAAATGCTTTAGGTAAGTCGCTTCTCCTCCAGTATAAGCAAACGAACCAGTAGTTTCGGGTAAATGCTTCTTAATCCACGCAATACATTCCTCTATTTTTCGATTTTCTATTGGTTCTAGTAAGTAAAATCTATCATTTAAAGTACTAATTCCAAAATTTAAAAGAACAGGTTTAGAGCATTCTTTCAGAACAATCTGTATACTGCCACCACCAGCATTAATGATGTCATATTTATCTGTAATATTTGCTTTTATTGCTGCCCCTTGAATCAATTTAGCTTCATGTTCTTGGCTGATAGTTGTGTACAAAATACCAAGAGATTGACAAATCGAAGACACCATATTTTCTAATTTCTTATCACGTCGCATAGCTTCAGTACCAATGGCATGAATTCTATGTATTTTATTATCTTGAATAGGCTGTAGGAGTTTTAGTAAAGAACTCCGAATGCTTTGTTTTGAGCTTTTTCCCTCTATTATTTCCCAATTAACATTGTTAATATTTTGAACTTCATTATCAACTATATAAAGCTTTGCTGTCCTACTACCTAAATCTAAAATTACATTTTTAGATAACATACAGATTTTATCCTCCTCTTAGCAATATTTATGTTATAATTTTGTCGCATGTTTATAGATAGCAATTCCATTTAAATGAGGTACACCAAAATCTATATTTGCCAAGCTTTCCAGCTTTAAATATGTACCTCACCAAACAAAGGAACGCTATAATTAGCTAATGAATCTTTAGCTAGATATGATAAGAGCAAGTTTTATAATCTTCTAATTACTTTTTAGATTAATGTTAAACTTGCTCAATCTAGTGTGTGTAAATGGATCTAACAAGTTTTTATTGAGTAACTAGATTAGCTTTTTCAAATCCTCTCCAATTTGGAAAAACTTCAACAAAATTTCGACAATAAACAGAAAGATTGGGATCTGTTACTTCTTCTAACGTTAAAATTTGGAGTCCAATCGCTATAGCGTATCCCAGTTCAAGTAAGGCTGCATTTCCTAAATAGCCATTTTTATTTAATATTACGTGGAAGGAAGATTGTCGCATTCTTCCAAAAATTGAATCCTGAAGAATCCTTGGATCGTTTAGAGGATCGCTATCAAGAATAATGAATTCATCATCAACGTTTATAGCAGTGCCACTTACAGGTGCAAGAACTTCAATACCTTCAGTTATTAGAAAGTTCTTCAAGAGTAATATTTCCCGTAAATGCTTTCTATAAGAACCACTGATTACCGTTTTTAGCTCGCTAGCTTTTGTTAGCTTGGTCTCTTGACTTGGTACTTTTGTTTTAACCATTTTTCTCTCCTTAAATAACAGGATGATCACTTATTTAACTTTGGACAAAAATCAATTATGGTGTTACATAAATAGCTGTCCTTTGTTTGTAATATATATAAATTGTCAGATGTTAGACAGTACCCTTATGGGTAATATATTGGACTTTAGACGTAAGGATTGAGATCAGGGGACTATCACAGGTATGCAAAAATACCTGTTTCCAAAATTATTGAACTTTGGACAAAAAAGAGTGATTCGCCTAAAATATCCGCGAACATATTAATGATGTTATAAATGCTTTAGTAACTGTGTTAGCTGAATATCAAGAAAATGATATGGAAATTCTAGTCATAGCAAGTATTCATCATGGTTTTTTAAGAGCAAAACAAAACTTTAACCCAGAATAAGTAGTACGAGAATATCATTTACTACGCCCCATCATCCTCAAAAATCTCAAGGAAGGTATGATGGAGGTAAATGATAGATACAGTGATCGTCCAAGTGTTTTAAAAGTTATGTTGAGGCGCGGTTACAAGAACTAGAACAACTACAAAGCGAATTAAGTTTGACTGTTGAACAACTCAAGTGTCTAGTTCATGCTATTCAAGATCATCTGTCTAAACTTGCACACGAATTAAAAACACTTTTGACATCAATAATTTTGTCTTTTATAGTACAAGCCCAGAGAAAATAAGGTGTAATTTAAAACTAAGTAATTTAATTGATAAAAACAGAACAAGAAAATTGAATTTTAAATCATCTATCTTTGGTTATGATTTTTCTGTTTCCTGATTGCTTCTTTCTTGGCAATTGTCAATGAGGATCAATTAATTAAGGTAAGAGTGTCTCTGATTCTTGATAATTGTATATAATTCTTGATAATTATATATATTATTTATGACAGAAACCTTATTTCACGCCTATATGCCCCTGATTTTGTGGACAAGTCTGGGGCTATCTATATGTAGATTTTTACCACAATGGCTGCCTCGGTTCTTGGGACGGGGTCTTTATTGGGTTGGTGTACCACTAGAGCTGTTTGTGTTAGCTCGTCAAAGTCAGTTGGGTAACTTCAATCATGACATAGGTTTGCCCTTACTCGCACCAATCATTACACTTGGGTCATTAGCTTTGGGCTTGATGCTGGTGCTGCTAGTTTTATGGAGATTTAAAGCATACTCACATAACCCTGCTAGTTTTATACTTGCTGCTATCCTGGGAAATACTGGTTTTGTCGGTTTAGCGATCGCCCCATTCTTAATTAATTCAGAAGCTTTGGGCTGGGCTGTACTTTACAGTGTGACTCACAATGTCATTGGTCCTTACGGTTTAGGGGTTGTGGTTGCTAGCTACTTTAGTCAATCAAAATCCTCAACTAGCTGGTGGATGCAATTGCGTGAAGTACTGACTGTACCTTCTTTATGGGCTTTTATAGTTGGTATGCTCACTCAAAAAGTCCAATTTCCCCAAACAATTGAATCAGGATTGCAAGGATCTATTGGTATCGTCATTGCTAGTGCTTTCTTGCTCACTGGTATTCGTTTAGCACAATTACGGGGATGGAAAAGTATAAAACCTGCTTTTATTCCCGCTATCATCAAGGTTTGTATTATACCTCTATTTGTTGGTCTTGCAACCACATGGTTACTAGGATTGTCAGGCGATCAGCGTTTGGCTATGGTCTTAATGTCTGGAATGCCTTCAGCTTTTGCTGGTCTAATTTTGGCAGAAGAATATAATCTTGATCGCGATTTAATCGCTAGCAGTATCATTATCTCGACATTGTTGCTACTGTTAATGTTGCCTTTGTGGATATTGATGTTTGGCTAAAATCGACAGTTTCGAGATGTTCTTTGCGTTTGCGTTTTTGTAGTACCAAGGCAAAAAACAGCCTTCAGTTCACCTGTAACAGAGCAGAGCAATACAAAAATTTGGACACAATCCGGAATACTGCAACCTGATTTTGTAGCTCCTTGTATGCATACAATGGCTTTCATCTGAGGAGCAAATAAAATGGCAAGTACACCAACAAACGGCGACGATTCTATCAAAAATCCTCTATCTCAAACTTCTATCGAATCTGGTGAATCTCAGAAAATAAAACTCATATACCGTGCTAATATTTTTGAGTTTATTCCTAACTCTGAACGCTCATATCGTCAACCCCGTGCAGTCAACTGGCGATTTCGTACTCCTGGAAAAAATTACGAATTTGCTCCTAGTGATGAATTATTACCTCTACGTCACTACGGTAAAGCTCGTGCAGTCAACTGGAGATTTAAAATCAGTTAGTAGTGTGAATCGAACAGAATATTTATCTGTGGAAGACAGTCACGGCATAACTAATTATTAATTAAATTTGTCAGCTTAAAAATTAATATAATAAACTTACCACAATTATAAGACTGTGTGGTTTTATATTTTAATCAGACTGAATTAAGAGTGCGATCGCTCTTAGTCAACCATCACTTCAATCAAGCGATCGCACCCAGTTATTTTGTTTATTAAACCACGTCTACTTTGAGAACTGTAGTTTTGTAGGTTGGGTGGAACGGAGTGTAACCCAACCTACATAATGTCCTTTTTGAAAAACTCCTCTTTTCAAGATGGACGAGGTTTAAAAGTAATAATAGCGCCTGCCTGTATTTAGGTTGACGCTACTGTTTTATTTAAATTCAGGGAGAAAATATAGTGAAATGAATTCCCTGAACTCTACTATAAATTGAGTGCAATTTAACTAATTACACAGCACGACGACTTAATGCGTTCCACAAGAAAATGGCGACAATTGCACCAAGAACTGCCACTAAAATACCGGGAATGCTCAGAGTTGAAGCTGCTAGGGCAAAGCGTCCTGTCGCGAAAAATACACCTAAACTACCACCAACAAATGCACCAATCATACCTAAAAGAATTGTTCCTAAAATGCCACCACCTTGATGACCGGGGTAGATAGCTTTGGCAATAGCACCAGCGATTAGACCTAAAACAATCCAAGCAAGAATATTCATTGTTCTGTATTTGGTAAACGTTTTTTACTAACAAATACAGATTAACAGTCACAACATTGACATCCAATCTACCAACAGTACTAATTATTAATTAGCCAGAAGTAATACTTAAATTGTTACCATTCCTTTTGATATATGCCTAATTGCAAATAGACAATCAATTCAAAGGCGATGGGCAATAGGCAACAAAGCAATGTGCCGACCTACTTAATTCACAGCATTACAAATACCATCTATACGCTGCTTTAATAAAGATTTCAAAGCTGTTTCTTGAGCCTTCAACTTGATGATTGTTGGTTGTTCTTCCACATACACAAGTCTTTTTTTCGCTAGCTCAATTTGCACTGTTTGTAAATCTGCTAAAATATCCTGGACATTAGACATCTTACCACCAGCAGCAACATCCTCTGGTTGGACTTCACCACGATTGAACTTCCGGCATAATTTTCCTTGTAATTTTGCCTGTTGAATGCTTGCTTTAGAGTCACTTTCCTGTTTAGCAACAGCAAAACCAGCTACATAGCCAGCTATTCCTACAGAAGCCACAACTGCTGCTGATCCTACCAGCTGACGTAGCTTGAGAACCGATCCAGAATTTTGAATAGTTTTCTGTTCAGAATCGCCCTTAATTTCCATAAACTGACTAAACTCATAGCTCAATTCCGGAGACAGAATATTTGCCAAGTAAGTTCCAATCAACTCATAGCTGCTTCTTAAGATGCGATCGCAACCTGAACCACCACGCATAGCAACAATAGCTTTGATGAAGTTATCAGCAAACATCCTATTCACATCAGCAGCGTGGCTCGATCGCTGTCTTGACCTGCTAAATAGCCGTAACGGTCTAAAACATGCTTGCCTAACTTGACTTTTAATCCCAATGATCCAAAGGTCTGTTTTGCCTGTTCAAGGTCTTTCGCCTCAATTATACCAACAGGACTCATTAATCCTACTGTGTCACCCGCTTGTAAACGCTGTGGCTTAAGTACGGAATTTTTATCTTGCTTGCCTTGGGCAGAAAAAGGTTGAATATGAGCGAATAAAGTAGATATTACTAGGCTTTTGAGGTATTTTCGGCGCTTGATATTCATGAAAAAACTATAGTATCATTTAAAACTTGTATCCAATGCTAGGAAAAACGCGAAGGCAAAAGGTAAAAGTAAAAAACCTTCCCATTGCTTTTACCTTTTACCTTTTACTTTTTTGAGGTGGAAATTCAGCAGCGCGTAGAATGTAAAATCTTCAGTAAATAATCGTCGGAAGCGATACTGGTTCATGGGTACAATACACACAAATAAATTGGTATCCAATCTTGCAAAACCAGAAAATTGAACTACCTTATTTTGATCAACTTTTTGAAGACATTCGCCAAGGTAAAACCGAAGTCATCAAAAGCTTTGGGCATCATGTACATTGGGGCTATTGGCAAAATCCTACCACTGCTGATGGTTCCATAGATGACTTTGTCAACGCTGCCGAAAATTTGACTCGGCGAGTGTGTGATGCTGGTAGTGCAAGTGATGGACAAAGAATTTTGGATTGTGGCTGTGGTTTTGGTGGTACGATCGCCAGCTTAAGCGATCGTTTGACTCACATGCACTTAGTCGGCTTAAACATCGACCCCCGTCAACTTCAAAGAGCCAAAGAACTAGTGCAACCCCGCAACAGCAATCACATCGAATTTATAGAAGGAGATGCTTGTCAGTTACCATTTGCAGATAAATCGTTTGATTTAGTTTTAGCAGTAGAGTGTATATTTCATTTTCCTAGTCGCCAAAAGTTTTTTCAAGAAGCATGGCGAGTATTAAAACCAGGAGGAAAACTTGCTCTTTGTGACTTTGTACCCCAAGAAGCTTTTCTTCCCTTCATGCAACTGGGGTCATATTTAATTAAACCTTTTTTGAGTAATTTTTTTGGATATGTTGACAGTAATATCACCCTGAATGCATATCGAAGGTTAGCTCAAACCACAGGATTTACCTCAATTTTAGAAGAAGATATTACCCTGAATACCTTACCAACATATCCATTCTTGCGGCAACTGCAAAGCATAGGAGAAAATCCACAACCAGACAATTCTACAGTTATGGCTGAATGGGTTAGCCGTTTGCAGCTAATTCGTTATTTGATTCTCTCTTATCAGAGGGTGTAGGCCCTAAAGCCCTAATGGTTACATCACTAGGATTGAGGGCGATCGCTTCAGCGTCTTTTCCCAAAAAAGTTTTGCAATCGCCCAAATTACCCGAACTAGAGATAGTCAGCACTCAGCAACACTCCAGCAGTAAGTCAGAGCGATCGCACGTTTTCAGAATGTGGAATATAACTGAAGCCACAATGGTTAAAAGCTAATCGTCATAATCGTCAGAACGATAGCGAATATGGTAGTTTGGAAAATCTACTCGATAATCTACTCGATTGCCTGAACGATTTCTTAAACGATATTTATAACGATACCTTGGGTAATCTTCTGAACGATACACACGATGATACCTTGGATGATAAACTCGGTAATCATCCTCTCTATAGTCAGGGTAATACTCCTGATACTGTTGATAGTATGGATTGTTGCCATTGTATCGAATCACAATATCAGCTTTAGCACTTTGCCCAAAAGCTAAAGTTGCAGCCACAGCCAATAAAGTTGGTAAAACTACTGAAGTAAAAGGTTTCATAACCTTACCTCAACAAAGCTATCTTAACTATATTGTTACAAACTTTAGAAGAATGGGTATCTGTTAGCAAGAACTTGTAATGTAGCGTTCCCCAATTCTTGAATCTTCTGGATATAGTGATCGCTAGTACTCTGACAAGTCAACGCCAGCTGGGTTCGTAGTGAGCGCTACCCTGCGGGAACGTTGCGCGTACAGCACTCATAGAGGACTTTAGTCCTCACTACAAACTGATTGCAGGGCGCTAACTCTCCACTTGTTTTTTCACCAACAAAATCATAAAATTTTAATAGTATTTCCATATACAGAAATTCTACTTTTAATATTATCGACCGCACATTTTCGGTTGGGTGAGTACACGTTAAGTTATGCAAAAATATATTGCTTAAATCGTTGCAAAGTCTTACAAGCAAAGGACTAGAGGCTGAGTACTAAAATACCTAGTCCCTCACCTAAAAATACTAGTACCCCTATTCTAAAAATGCTAGTACCCCTACCCCCAGGCAAATTTTAAATCTTGATGAAATGAGGGATTGGGGTACTTGAGTACAACTTTAATTAATCCAATAAATTCAATCGTCATTGGCTGGACTGTCTGTTGAACAGGTATCTGGTATAAGCAGAAAAATAGCGCACTGCTTTGAATCAGAGCATTACCAATGCAACAGACCTTAAACCGTATTCAGAATTCAAATACTGCCAAAACACTGGATAGTGCAAATGGCGTTTTTTTTGAACTTTTGTGGAGTGATTTTCGCATTATCTTTGAGCGTGATCCAGCAGCACGAAATTGGTTGGAGGTGCTGTTTTGCTATCCCGGATTCCATGCATTGTGTTTACATCGTTTCGCCCACTGGTTACACCGTCATCAGATAAGTTTTTTTCCCCGGTTGATTTCTCACCTGGGGCGATTGTTGACAGGGATTGAAATTCATCCAGGTGCAGAAATTGGTAAAGGCGTATTTATCGATCATGGTATGGGCGTCGTGATTGGCGAAACCGCCATTGTCGGCGACTACAGCTTGATTTATCAAGGTGTCACCTTGGGTGGAACCGGTAAACAAATGGGTAAACGTCATCCGACTTTGGGTGAAAACGTTGTCGTGGGAGCAGGTGCAAAAGTTTTGGGGAATATTGACATTGGCGATCGCGTCCGTATTGGTGCAGGTTCAGTCGTGCTACGAGATGTCCCCAGTGATTGCACTGTAGTAGGTATTCCTGGACGCAATATTTCCCACAAAAAAAGCGATCGCCTCTCTCCTCTCGAACATGGCAAACTTCCCGATGTCGAAGCAACTCTAATTCGTTCTTTACAAGAACGCGTAGAACAGCTTGAACAACAATTGCAAAGTCTTAAAAGTCAATAGTCATTGGTCATTGAATTTATACCACCAACAATCAACAACCAACTAAATAAATGTTACCACCTTACACATCTAATATTGTAGGCGATCACTATTGTATTGTGCAGATTCCTTTAAGCGATCGCTGGCAAGTTTATCACCGCTTGCAAGAGTTGATGATTCCCTGTTTATGTGATTCTGATGGTTCTTTACGAGTACAGGTAGATAATTTTCTCACAGTAATTCTTGTTCACAGTATCGTCAAACAGTTTTCGGTTTCTCGCCAAGAATTAATCGATTGGCTAGAACGATGTTGGCAGATGTGATTATTTTATCTACACAATTGTTTGGGGTAATTTTCGAGAGTTAATTTTTCAGACTAGTATTCTTGGGGGCAGGATTTTTCAGCAGAAGAACACTGAAGTTAAAGTTAAATTTTCTATGGTAGCCAACTGTCAAAGTGAGATCAGATTTATCAATTTTTTGCAGAATGAACTTGAACTGTCAAGTAGAGATATCGCTGTAGCTCTGCGAAAACGTGAATTAGAAAATGGACCATTACCAATGCTGCTGTGGCAGTATGGCTTAGTTGATATAGAACAGCTTGAGCGGATTTTTGATTGGTTAGAAAAACAAGCTTAAGCAAATTAAAAATCAAAATTCCAGTACATTTGAGAAATTCATCTACCTATGTTATAGCACCTAGTGTTCAAAAAATAACGATTACGAATTTAAAAGAACAAACTATTCTTTGATATTTGAAATTTCAATTTTTTACTACTGAGGTAAACATTATGATTTCTACATTAATTGCTGGATTGAGCTTATTGATTTTATCAGGGATAGCAGAGAATTTCATGAGTTATATGCTATTCAATGAAATTCCTCATCATCCTGAAGACGAAATCCTGAAATCAGTAAACAGTGAACAGTTATTAAAAAGAGCAACTGATAACTGATAACTGTTAATTTATACCAATTCCTGGTTTGATGTCATACAGAATTCAAGTTATTGCTTGAGTCAGAATGAAGATTAAGGATGAAGGCTAAAGGATGAATGATTAAGTATGAGGGATAAAGACTAAAGACTGAAGCTTGAATGATGAAAAAATTTTAGATTTCACATTTCATACTTCACACTTCATCCTTCATACTACCCCGTAGGTAGTCGTCTAAAGTGCGTCTACAAACTTCATTAGAGGTATTTATGTAATGAATAAAGTTCTTATTAATGACACAACTCTGCGTGACGGCGAACAAGCGGCGGGTGTTGCTTTTAACCTACAAGAAAAAGTAGCGATCGCCAAATTTCTGGATGCGATCGGCGTTCACGAAATCGAAGTCGGGATTCCGGCGATGGGTGAGTCAGAAAAGCAAGCGATCGCAGCAATTGCTGACTTGGGATTATCAGCAAAATTACTAGGTTGGAATCGGGCTGTGATTTCAGACATTCAGGCGTCTATGTCCTGTGGTTTGACAAGAATGCACATTTCCATTCCGATCTCTGGAATTCAAATAGCTACCAAATTTCACGGTCAGTGGCGCATAACTCTGCAACAACTCAAAGATAGTATCAGCTTTGCTGTTGATCAAGGTCTTTGGGTTGCGGTTGGAGGAGAAGATTCTTCTCGTGCTGATGAAAACTTTCTCTTTGATGTCGCCCATTACGCTCAAGAATGGGGCGCATCGCGGTTTCGCTTCTGCGATACAGTTGGAGTTCTCGACTCCTTCAGCACCTACACAAAAGTAAATCGGCTGGTTGGCGCTTTGATGATTCCTGTGGAAATTCACACCCACAATGATTTCGGTTTAGCGACTGCAAACGCCCTTGCTGGTATCAAAGCCGGAGCCTCATCAGTAAATACCACAGTCAACGGATTAGGCGAAAGAGCCGGTAACGCAGCTTTAGAAGAAGTTGTCATGGCTCTCAAACGCATTCATGGTATAGATGTTGGCATCGATACACCACGTTTATTAGAACTATCTCGACTCGTAGCAGCAGCATCTGGTTCGAGTGTCCCACCTTGGAAAGCAATTGTGGGTGAAAATACCTTCGCTCACGAATCTGGAATTCATGCTCACGGCGTACTCCAAAATCCCACCACCTACGAACCATTTGCACCCGAAGAAGTAGGTTGGGAACGGCGTTTAGTTGTAGGTAAACATTCTGGTAGACATTTGTTATCTAATTTACTACAGCAACACGGCATTATTCTCAACACAGAAGAAACTCAATCTGTATTAGATGCAGTTAGACAACAATCTATCCAGAAAAAACGCAGTCTCACCACCCAAGAACTTTTAAATTTAGTTTACGAACAGAGGGTTTCTCATGCAATCAGATGATGAAGTTGAACTATACGATCCGCCAGCTTTTGACATTGGTGATAAAGTCCGGCTCCGCAAACAAATTAAAAACGATGGAACTTTTCCTGGTCAAGAAATTGGGACAATTCTCGCTAAAAAAGGAGATATTGGTTACGTCGTTAGTATAGGTTCATTTTTACAAAGATCCTATATTTATGCAGTACATTTCCTCGAAACAGGATTTATTATTGGGTGTCGCAAAAAAGAACTAGAACTAGTTGAAAAATCTAAAGACTTAGAATAGGAAAGTAAATTTATGAAAGTAATGCTACGGAGAAATAACGCTGGTACTTTAGTTGTTTACGTTGCTAAAAAAGACCTCGAAGAAGAAGTTGTCAAAGAAACAGAAGGTTCTGAAGGTAAAATTTTTACTTTGGCAAATGGTTGGGAATTAGAGTTTCCTAACCTACCAGACCCATTAGTTTTACCTCAAACCTTTGAAGCTAGACGTCTCGCATAATTTTTTTCGTAGTTGTTAGTTGTTTGGAAATATTAATTGTCATCTACCAACAACCATCTACTAACAACCATCTACTAACAACCAATAACCAACAATCAACCACCATCTACCAAATAAATTTTAAAATGGGCGGCAAATACTTGACATTATCAGAATTTAATTTAGAAGGACAATTCCTTGGTTTTGTCGGTAATTCATCAGCAGATTCTAAATATTTACGTTTAGCGATCGCATCTGGAGAAGTACAACTAAAACTTCCAAAACAACTGCGTGCATATCTTGGTATCAACTTGCAACCCGGCGAACTTTTGCGTATATTTGGTTTAAGCAAGTTAAACACCCACAATGGTAAAATTAAATTTAAAGTTTATGGTGTAAAACCATTAGGCGTTTGTCCCAATCAAAAAAATCCCCAACAAGCTAAAGCCAAAATTTTAGTCTGTCAAAAATCTGGTTGTCGTAAACGGGGTGGAAAAGGTTTATTGTCAGAATTAGAAAAGATTTTGTGCGATCGCGGCTTGCAAGATAAAGTGATTATTGAGGAAACTGGCTGTTTAAAATGTTGTAGTAGCGCGCCTAACTGTATTGTGCAACTGGGTCAAAAAGAATTTAAAAAAGTCCATCCCGAAGCGATCGCATCTTTGTTAGAAGACCATTTATAGCGGTTCTCGACCTAGTGAGGTACGTTTTCAAAGCTATTAACTTTATTAAGAAGGATTGGGGTATACCTCAGTTGCTTAGGAAACGCTATATAGGATTCCTAAATCATTCGTGAACAACAAGATTCTCGGTTTAGGATACAGCTGGCGAATTGTGGGTCTGATACCATTTCACGTTAATCACGATACACATAAATTTGTAGAGACGCGAAATTACCCTACCTTCGGAACCCTCTTCGAGGGAACGGGAACACCTTCGGTGAACGCGTCTCTACATCTGGTGGAATGACGAAAAATCTTGATGAGGGGTGTCATCCCTGATTCGCCAGCTAACCTTGATCACAAGTCTCAAAACCATCTTGATCTGTGAAGTTACTTAAACTGAAATACTGTAAATCAATTTGCTTATATAAATTTTTTGAGAAGTTAGTAGGCTGACTCAGACTAAAAAGATGAGTATTTGTTAAACTTAAGTCGCTTGCTCCAGGAGTAGTTTCAGCACGATGCATTGGTTATTATCTGGCCCTTTAAGTGTAGAAAAATTAGCAGTTAACATAGCAGATTTGCCAGCATCATTACAAAGTACGAAGCTGGTGCAGATGTCAGACTTACATTATGATGGTCTGCGACTGTCAGAAAAAATGTTAGAACAAGCGATCGCCACCAGTAATGAAGCAGAACCGGATTTAGTTGTACTAACTGGTGATTATGTTACAGATGATCCAACTCCTATTCACCAACTAGTATTGCGACTCAAAAACTTACAAAGTCGCCTGGGAACCTATGCTGTACTCGGCAATCATGATATACGCTATTATCGTTCTCGCGATTCCAAAGCAGAAATCATCAATGCATTCACCAATATCGGAATCAAAGTCCTTTGGAACGAAATTGCTTATCCTTTGGGAGAAGAACTACCTCTAGTTGGACTTGCTGACTTTTGGTCACGGGAGTTTAATCCTGCATCTGTGATGAACCAATTAGATCCGAAAAAACCTTGTATTGTTTTATCACACAATCCCGATACTGCTGAATTTCTACAAAAATGGCGAGTAGATTTACAGCTATCTGGTCATACTCATGGTGGTCAAATTGTAGTTCCAGGTCTGGGACCGATAGTAATTTACTATAAAAAACTTGTTTACAGAACCCCCTCAAAAGTAAAGCGATGGATACCATTTTTGCGAGGTAACTCTGTAAAAGTGATGCGACATTGGGAATGGGCAAAAGGATTTCACAAAGTGGAAAAAAATCAGTTATATGTCAACCGTGGTTTAGGAACTTATCCACCAGGACGCTTATTTTGTCCACCAGAAGTGACTGTTATTACTTTACAAAATAAGGGAATAGGGAATAGGGAACAGAGAACAGAGGGCTAACAGTTCCCTCTGAGAAAACTTAGATTAGCCAATAATAAACTACCGCCAGTTATGACCGAACAACGTCATTAACCAGCGGTAGTTTATCAATATCCTTAATAAATTTATACGATTTGAGATTCAGATCAAAATAACTCAGATAAAGTGGACAAAGCTCGCAACTACAGATTCTTCCGTCTAAAGCATCCTTAATCAATTCCAGCTAGGCAGGCATTCTTGGCTGTGCGTTCAAAAACCTCCAAAACAACTAAATGAACTCAAGGCGAAAACACATTCAAAGGATGCAATAACAGAGGATTCGTTGCGACTAGACTAGAGGCGGCGGCACAAGCCCTAATCCAATAAGCTGTGGTTAAAGTTTTTAACTGCTCTGTGCCTACTTTTTAAATTAGCATGACTTTTCTCAGAAAAGAATTTTTTTTACCAAATGTGACTCGTAGTAATTTTTCGCAATAATTGACTACAGATTTTGATATTATCAATAGTATCTACTTGAATTTTCCGTTTAGAGGAGAGTGATCCCCGCTTCTTTCCCTCTCCTCGTCACCGCGTCAAATCCTATGCATAAGGAAAGTTCGTAGTAAGGACTTAAGTCCTTATTGTTTAAGCACTAAAGTGCTTACTACAAACCCTGAATTCAAATTTGACGAGTCCTATTGTGGAGAAGCGAGGTTTAGGAACGTGATCAGCTTAAGCGTACGACGGCTAATTTTCCAGCGCCCGTTTTCCCGGACAACTTCGTCTTCATAAGTGCCATTAGCAACATCAATACTCGTTTCAGAACGCTTGTGAGTTGCATGGAGGTAAGAAGACATAGTTGCATTATTACCTTGTACTTGAATATTGACACTACCAATCAGGTGTTGCGTAGCCGTATAGCCATTTCCTTGAAATACAGAATAAACAAAATCAGCCCAAGTATCTGTTCCCACACGTGTCTCGGTATTCCCATTCGGAAAGATGGCGATGATCTCTGCATTATCAGTAAAACAATTCCGATAAATGTCTTTACCTTGCTGGATATTTCCTCTACCAATAGCATCGGTTCCGAGTGCATAGCAAACTGTCAAATTTTGAATTTCTTCTGTAGCGTTAGGTTGTGCCGCCGGAGCAGTGTTGAAAACACCTCCGAGTAGCACAATTAGAGTAGCGACCACAGCAGCGAGGGTTAGACGTCGTGGTAGACGTGAGAAAGCACCCCAAAACATTTACTGATTCTCCTTTGAGTGAAATGTATAACTTGTTTAAAAGGCAAGTAAGATCAAAATCAAATACTTAGTTGCCATAAATACTAACTTCCCACAAAAAGATATTCTAGGCAACTAGAAAAAATCATTACGTATAAACGCTTTAGGAAAATTTTCCCAAACACTATAAATTATGAACTTGAGTTAAAAATAATACATGTTACTCTTCCGTCACTCTCATGAGAAAAATAAGATAGCAAAGAGTTTGCGACATTTAGCTACGGAGAACACTAATAGTTTGTTTTTCACAGAAGAGTCATCACTGAAAATAAATAGCTAAAGTTGAAAAAGACAGTTATTTATAAAATTCTTTGTGTTCTCCGTGTCCTTTGTGGTTCGTTAAGAAAACATGACTTCAATATTGCCTTTACCAGATCCTCATCAAAGTAATGCATCTAATTGGGAAAAAGAATTAGATAACGCTATTTTTAGCTTTGAAGATATTCAAGCAGAACTGAACTACAAACAAGCACAAACAGCACTGCGGAATTTAGTAGCCAATCTAGACCTTTCTCCTGAAGAACAAGCAGGACTGGAAACAGAAATTAATGATCTTGAAACCATGCTAGGCAAATTAGACAGCATGGTAGTACATATTGCTGCTTTTGGGATGGTCGGACGGGGTAAGTCTTCTTTACTGAATGCGTTGGTAGGTCAGACTGTATTTGAAACCGGGCCTTTGCACGGTGTAACTCGTAACGCCCAAAGAGTAAATTGGACAATCACCGAAGAAGCTATTGGGGAGACAGAACACGCTTTGCGAGTAACCCTTTCTGGGACTGGTCAATCGCGAGTAGAATTGATTGACACACCAGGATTAGACGAAGTTGATGGTGATACCCGCGCTGTTTTAGCAGAACACATCGCAAAACAAGCAGATTTGATTCTGTTTGTGATTTCTGGTGATATGACCAAAGTTGAACACGAAGCTCTTTCCCAATTGCGGGAAGCAGGTAAACCGATGTTGCTGGTGTTTAACAAAGTCGATCAGTATCCAGAAGCAGACCGGATGGCAATTTATCACAAAATTCGCGATGAACGGGTACGGGAATTACTCTCGCCAGATGAAATTGTCATGTCAGCAGCATCACCACTAGTGCGGACAGTAGTTCGTCGCCCTGACGGTAGCAGGGGCGTGCAGATGCGTCAAGGTAATGCTCAAGTAGAAGAGTTGAAGCTGAAAATTTTGGAAATTTTGCAGCGCGAAGGTAAAGCCTTGGTTGCTCTCAATTCGATGCTGTATGCTGACAATGTGAATGAACAATTGGTGCAGCGTAAACTGATGATTCGGGAAAATGCTGCTAATCAATTGATTTGGAAAGCAGTGATGACAAAAGCAGCTGCGATCGCCCTTAATCCTTTAACAGTAGTTGATATTCTTAGTGGTGCAGCGATTGATGTTGCTTTGATTTTGGGTTTATCTAAACTCTACGGTATTCCGATGAATGAATCAGGAGCTGTAAAGTTACTCAAAACAATAGCCTTAAGTATGGGTGGTATTGCTGCAAGTGAATTATTGGCAAATCTCGGTTTAAGTTCCCTGAAAACTTTACTGGGTATCTCTGCACCAGCCACAGGTGGCGCATCTTTTGCGCCCTATATATCCGTAGCATTGACACAAGCAGGTGTCGCTGGTGTTTCTTCCTATGGAATTGGACAAGTCACCAAAGCTTATTTGGCGAATGGTGCAACCTGGGGACCAGATGGGCCGAAGGTGGTGATTAATAAGATTTTGGCAACTTTGGACGAGGGTTCGATTTTGAATCGAATTAAGGAAGAATTGCGGGCGAAAATTAAGCGAGTATAAGTTTATGCTTGATGCACTTCATAACAACGCTCATGCGATCGCCCTTCTCTATTAATATTTAGTCCTGTTTAATAGGACGTGTCAATAGTTTGCATTATATTTTTTGATGAGATTTACTTATCAAAGAAAATTTTATTTTTGTGATGTATAAATTTTGAGTTTTAGTTGGGAATTATTAGCCTATTCATCAGCCATTTAACTTATGCATAAGAACATCATGGTTTAACTTTATATCAACTAAATTTAGGTATTTCAAAATCCGGATTTGTTTTACAAATTTTGTAGAGAATAAATACATAACAATCCATATGCTAAAAATCATCAAGAATTGGTTATCAGTTTATGAAAAATAGTATGATTTAAATTATGTTAATTTTTTAGCCAATATTTTGACATAAAAAGATAGTTTATTTTTTCAGCTTTTGAACTGGTATTACTAATATGATTGCCCAAAAATATCAGAGACAGGTATAAAAAACATAGATTTGGCAAGACTTCAGCAATAATCTAAATCTGCTAAAAAGTCTTATAAATAGCATCAGCAGCTATTTTTTTATAACAAAAAAATATGAAAACAATAAAAATGATACAAAACTACTGTTTAAAAAAACACAATAGATAAAATAGTCAATGTGATCTATTTACTACATTATCATTTGTAACAAATCATCAAACCTGAAACTAATATCAAAAAAATGCAGTTGTTAACGTTGAATTAACTATTTTTTGAAAGAATGATCACTAAGTTTAGGTAAGAGAAATAACAATGCTATTTGATCCTTCTAGTGAACGTGGTAGTGGTAGATAAACAAACAGCCTCAGCTATCAAGATAGTGCTTAAAGAGAGCCATAATTTCGGCATTGATCACGAAATTATGGCAAGTAATCTCAACTTGACGATTTCCTTGCTCTTCATGACTCAAATGCAGACTGAGATAACTATGTGGCTGATAGGACATTCTATCCGCCCATTCGATCGCCACTATTCCCGGCGCAACCTCAAAACCTTCCCAGTAGGTTTCTAAGTTTAAAGCTGCGATTTCTTGCGGTTCTAGGCGATACAGATCCAGATGGTACAGAGGAAGCCGTCCTGTCGTATATTCATTAATCAGAGTAAAAGTAGGACTGACAATCGGTTCGGTGATACCTAAACCTTCACCAAGACCTTGTACCAAAGTTGTTTTACCAGCACCCAAATCACCTTCCAACAAAATCACACTATTAGCACTCAGGTATTGACCAAGAATGATACCAAGCGATCGCGTCGCCTCTGCATCAGTAAGAAAAATTTTCATAGCTCATATCATGTTCGTTTGAACACTTAATATTATCCGTTGCTTCAAAGTACATTTTATAATTGATATTGTCTCGAAAAGCTTAGAGATGTTTAGGTGCGAAGTATTATGAAAGTTAATGATTTGAAACAACTCTACGAAATTGATGATTATCAATGGCTAGAAGAAACAGTAAAATTGATTAAAAATCAACAATTTCAAGAGCTAGATTTAGAGAATTTAGTTGAGGAACTAGAGGATTTGGGAAGAGAAAAGAAAAATGCTGTAGCCAGCTTATTAGAACAGATCATCCGTCATCTATTATTACTTCAATATTGGACAAATGAATCCGAATATAATGCAGTTCACTGGCAAGAAGAAATCTATAATTTCAGAACTCAATTAAGACGAAGACTGACTACCAATCTTCGTAATTATTTAGATTCAGAATTGAATTCTATTTATAAAGATGCATTAGGATTTGTGAAAATTAAAACTCAAAACTCTGTCAAATTTCCCCTAGAATGCCCATATTCCCTTGACCAATTACTTGATATCGATTGGTTAACCAGTTAAATTCAATTTAAATTCGACAGAGAAACAAGCCTCAAACCAATGCATGTCAAAATTAATCATTTGCTGTGCTGCGCTCCACTGTACCACCGTAATAACACCTTTGCTAGTTTTTGAGGGTCATGACGCACACAACCTGTTTCATCTTCGTGCATGACATTAGCTGAAACAATCCTTCGCCCTAATTTGGTGACATCTTCGCGGTCTAAAAATACAGGATGGGACTGTTGTTGTGCGTAACGTATGAGGGCGCGTTCTGAAGGAGATTTCTTGTGTACCAGCACAGCATTAAATAAACGTTGACCATCGCAAGCTGCATCAATTGCCCGAATATGATCAGCAACAGTGAATCCTTGGGTTTCGCCTGGTTGAGTCATAATGTTGCAGACATAAATACAGGGTGCTTCAGAAGCCGCGATCGCATCAGCAATTTCTGGTACTAACAAATTAGGAATAACACTAGTATACAAACTACCAGGCCCCATAATTATATAGTTAGCTTCCTTAATAGCCTTAATTGCTGCGGGTAAACCAGGAGGATTCGCAGGGAGACAGCCAATCTTAACAATATTACCTCCAGCTTCGGTAATTTTAGACTCCCCCTCAATGCGCCGACCGTCAGCTAATTCAGCCCACAAACGCACATCACTTAAAGTCGCTGGTAACACTTGTCCCCGGATCGCAAGTACCTTAGAACTAGCAGCAACAGCCCGTTCCAAATCTCCGGTAATTTCACTCATCGCAGTTAAGAATAAATTACCAAAACTGTGACCAGTCAAACCATCACCGACTTGAAAACGATATTGAAACAATTCTGTGAGTAATTTTTCTTCATCCGCCAGTGCTGCTAAACAATTGCGAATATCTCCTGGTGGTAAAACCCCAAATTCCCGACGCAATCGCCCAGAAGATCCGCCATCATCAGCAACAGTAACAATAGCGGTAATATTAGCACTGTAACGCTTGAGTCCTCTGAGTAATGTGGAAAGTCCCGTTCCACCACCGATTACAACTATTTTTGGCCCTCGGTACAATCGGCGATGGGCCAGCAGCATATCCACTAATTCTTCTTCATGATCAGATCGTAGCGCTTCAGTAATTGAACCTACTGTGCGGGTTTGTCCCCAAAGTAGCAACAATAAACCACCCAGCAGAACTAAAGGCCCACTAATATAGTTGGGTATGATTTCGGCGATCGTTCCCAAAAAACCCCTGACTAATTCTAGCGCCCAGAAAATCGGCGTTAATTTAATCCAAATTGCCAAACCCAGAGATGCGAGTAAAACACCCCCGATGCTAATTAAAAACCAACGTTTCACCGAGAGTCCGGGTGACAACCATTTGAACCACTGATTAACTCGGTGGGGAGTGCGATGGCGCGACTGCTTTTGCAAAGTCTTAAGGGCTTGTCTGAAAAAACCAAGTGACATACCTAAAAAGGAGCGATGATAAAAACTAAATAATTAACAGAAAATTTACACTACCTGGTCTATATCCCAAATGTGGGACTCTTAGTAGATCGAAAGCACCCTGTCAAAGTTTCCAATGTGCGCCTAAACACAAAATTTTGGTTGAGTCAATTAAAAATTCATGGAAAAGCGAATTTTAGGATTAGATCCAGGATTAGCAAAGTTGGGATTTGGAACAATTATCCACAAATCAAACCAACCTCAGCAGCAAGATATCTCAGTAGAAATGGTAGATTTCGGTGTTATTAGTACAGAGGCTGGTGCAGAAATGGGACAAAGGCTACGCACATTGTACGAAGATTTACACACTTTGATAAAGGATCTACAACCTGATTTGGTAGCAATTGAAAAATTATTTTTCTATCGTATGGGCAATACTATACTAGTTGCTCAAGCACGGGGTGTCATCATGTTAGTTCTGGCGCAACACAATCTTCCGTATTTAGAGTTTACTCCTGCTCAAATTAAACAAGCATTAACCGGATATGGCAATGCAGAAAAATATGAAGTTCAACAAGCTGTAGCGCGAGAGTTAGATCTAGATTATATCCCCCATCCAGATGATGCTGCCGATGCTTTAGCTGTTGCTTTGACAGCGTTGTTTCAGTATTTATGAGGTATAAAAATACGCAATAAAATAACGTCATCAATGGCTCAATTAACTCACAATAGATGACTTTTGTAATTATGTTAAACAAAAAAATTGAATAACAAGAACATAATTATCAAATTAGGCTATTGTAAATGTAGCCTGACAAAACATCAAAGAATTGATATTTGTGACACTAAAAGAGTTAGAACAACAACTTCTTGCCCTTAGTCCTGATGAAAAAGTGCAGGCTATACAATTACTTGCTCAAAGTCTTGGTAGTAATTGGCAAGGAATCGAGAAAACCCCTAGAGTTTGTGGTGGTGAAGCGCGCATTGCTAAAACTCGTATTCCCGTCTGGGTGCTTGTGGAAGCTCGCCGTCTTGGATATAGTGATGCTGACTTTTTGACGAGCTATCCAACTATTACAGCTACAGATTTAGCTAATGCTTGGGTATATGCACAAGCGCATCCCGATGAAATCGAATTGGCAATTGAGCGTAATCAGGTAGCTTAGTTGATGGCACGGCTTTATGCAGACGAGCAATTTCCGTTTCCAGTTGTGGAGTTATTACGTACTTTGGGACATGATGTTTTGACAGTTCAAGAAGCAGGAAATGCAGATCAAAGTATACCTGATGAGGATGTGCTGACATTTGCCATCAGTCAAGAACGCTCGATATTAACTATCAACAGAGATGATTTTATCCGTTTGCATCGTCGTAGTGATAACCACTTCGGTATTATTGTTTGTACCAACAATCGTAACTGGGAGCAGTTTGCAGCACGTATACATGAGGCTGTGACAGCAGAAGAACCACTGCAAGGCAAACTAATTCGTGTAGTACGTCCAGTCTATTGATATTTAACCTCAATACCATCAACTAGTTACTATTAAACTAATTGCTTACTCTTCATATCTACTAACACGGAAAATCACATAGTTATAAGGCAGGGTAGCAGAATAATCTTCTTGTCTGACGATCGCACCCATATCTGGTTTATAAACCCAATCACTCCAGTTAATCGCGGTTTCATCAGGAACCTGAACAGCGATATAATTACCTTCTGCTAGGGAAACTCCCATAGGCGCTTGGTCAAAATCCAGACCAAGGTAAAATTTTTGTACAGCGACATTTTCGTTACGTTGCGCCAGTAACTTGACAACGCCTAAAGTAATTTCCGTAAACGGTGCGATCGCAGGTTGTGCAGTTGTTAAAAGTTTGAGTCCACTTTGAAACGGGGAAGATTCTAAAGCACCTAATATTGTTTGATCTTCTTCATTTTTGACGTTCACCGTCGAACATTCAAAAGCAACTCCTTGTGAACCTACATTCAAACCTATAAAAACAGGATAGCCAGCAATACCGGCGGAGTGTCCTTCTCTGACTCGGTAGGTTTGACTGAAGCTAACTGATTCTTGAATTTCAGCTACTTGGTTCCGTGCTGCAAAAGTCACCAAGACATTGTGTGTTCCACCCCCAGGATACTTTTCAATATGCAAGCGATCTAGCCGAATATTAATCCGGCTTTTTTTGAGAGTCCGATCCGGTTCAATTGCACCCGCATGTTGAATAATTTGCGGCTGATCAAAACTTGACTTGCGTAAGCCGATGTAGCCAAATTGATGAGTTCCATACAGCCACGGTTGATCTTGAAATATATTCAAAGCCTCTAAAATTCCTTTGGCTCCTCTTGTTACCGCGGTATCATCACTCACACTGGCGACAAAATCAGGATCTTGCATTTGTTCCAGCTTTGCAGCTATTTGCACCGGATCTTCGTACTCACCAATTACTTTGAT
The DNA here is from genome assembly GCF_041928655.1 of Pelatocladus sp. BLCC-F211. Taxonomy (NCBI): domain Bacteria; kingdom Bacillati; phylum Cyanobacteriota; class Cyanophyceae; order Nostocales; family Hapalosiphonaceae; genus Pelatocladus; species Pelatocladus sp. BLCC-F211. The sequence goes on from NZ_JBHFLM010000143.1 coordinate 30,034, forward strand.
GTCTCTAAATAGACTGATAATTTCTTCAGTTGGCATCCTAAAACCTCTACCTGTTCATCAAAGAAGAATACTGCTGTAGATGTACAGATACATACAACATAATTTTGATGTTTTACGGTTATTTAAAGAATTTCTGCGGTTTTACTAATCTAAGTTACTGAAATTACTATACTTCCACCTGCGATTGAAATCGCAGTCTCATAATTCAAGTCTGCTTAAGCAGACTACTTGATTTTCTGAAGTTCTATGAATACGACTTATGCTATTGGCTAAGGATTTAAACCCAAGCGCGATACATTGAAAACATTGGGATGTTCCCGGCGATCGCCCCCACATGAATCAAAAAAAAGCGACGCCAAATCTCACCAATCTACGGGTAAACCTAATTTTTCTAAAGTATCAGCTTCATTTAATAATGAGTGAATATCACTATCTATATGAATACGTCCTCCAGAAAGCACTAAAGCACGTTGAGTGACTTTCCCTAACCAATGCAAATCGTGAGACGCTATTAACATCACCTTACCTTGCCACTTTAATAACATTTGAGCAAAGTGACGCCGCCATGCAGGATCAAGACCGTTGGTTGGTTCGTCCAAAATTAATATATCTGGTTCTAATGCCAGAATTGCAGCCAGGGCAGCAAGGCGTCTTTGGCCTCCAGAAAGTTCGTGAGCAGAACGATTAGCATAAGCTTCTAAACCAAAATCAGCTAATAAATTTCTCGCTTTATCAATAGCGATCGCAGGCGAGACACCGTAGTTACGCGGACCAAAGGTAATATCTTCAAGTATCGTAGGCATAAATAGTTGGTCATTAGCATCTTGAAAACCAAAACCAATTTGACGCCGTACTTGGGGTAAAGTTTTGGGTTCTAGGGGAATATTATTAATCCAAATCTTGCCAGCTTGGGGTTCTTTTAAACCGATTAAATTTTCAAGCAAAGTACTTTTACCCGAACCAGTCGGTCCCATCAGTGCAACGCGATCGCCTGCATTTAAAGTAAAAGAAATTTCTCGTAAAACTGGCTCACGACTGGAATAGGCATAAACTAGGTTTTGAACCACAAGAGCTTGTGACATTTTTTGGTTAGTAGTTGGAACGGGGAATGTCATTGGTCATTGGTTATTGGTCATTGGTCATTGGTCATTGGTCATTGGTCATTGGTGTTTATTCTCTCCCTTGTCCTCCTTTGTCTCCCTTGTCCCCCCAAACTCCCCACACTCCCTTGTCTCCCTTCCCAATTTTTAATTTTTAATTTTTAATTTTTAATTGATATGTCCCCCGATTAAGTTACAGGAATAGGACTAGGAACACCGACTGGTAAAGTTACCGATTGAGTACGTTGTGGTGGTTCTCCCAGCATGACAATAGAACAAGTCAGTTGTTTCACCAAAAGAGTTGTAACATCGCTAATCGCCAATCCACCGGGACTAGTACGATTACGTACAAAAGGTAGAACAACCAAATCATATAATCGTGCTGCCTGCAAAATTGCTTGGGCAACATTTTCGTGGGCAATAATTTGAATTTCTGGGGGATTAGCTGAAGATATATTTGATACCATCTGAGAAAGTTGCGATCGCCTGGATGCGATTTTGCTAGAACTAGTACGGCGTTCACAGACACTCAGTACAGTTACTTGTGTTTGATTTGCTTCTGCAAGAATTTGAGCAAATTGTATAGATTGCAACGTTGGTGTCAGGAAGTTTTCTACAGGCACCAAGATCCTCTGAATGTTTCTTGGTGATTCTACCAAACGAGTTACAGCTACCGGACAATGGGATGCCCATAAAACATTATCAATCACATTTCCAAACAAACGCGCTCTCAATCCAGTGCGCTTACCCCAACCCATCAAAATTAAATCAGCTTTTTGTTCACGTGCTGCCCTGCTAATTCCTGGGGCAAAAGCATCATCAATTCGCAGTAGTGGTTCTGCTTCCACACCCAAAGCGCGACTCAGGCTAGTAGCTTTTAAAAGTAACCGTTCGCTGCGTTCCAAAGAAGTATCTAATTGGGGAGCATCCATATGAGCCGCAGCCGTAGCGATCGCTAATGGTATGATTCTGCCATTAGACTGACGTGCCAATAAAGTTGCCATTTCAATTAAATATTGCTGTGTTTGAGGATTGTGAACCGGCACAACTATAGTAAAAGGGCTGCTGTTTCTTTTTCTAGAATCTATCTGAGGCGAAGTAGTCAATGTTTGTTCTTTGACGGCTGAAGCAGTTAAACCAACAGCAAACCGACTAGTCATTAATGAGCCTATAGTTGAAGTCAACAGCATCAAGACAATGATGCTGTTTAATAATGTCGGTGAGAGTAACCCATTTTCATAACCTACTACAGCTATGGCTAATGCCACACCCACTTGGGGTAATGACAGTGACCACATGGTTAACGTTTCTTGCCAATTGTAATGATAAAGTAGTTTTGCTCCCAAAGCAGCCAGAAATTTGCTGGTAAATAAACCCACTATTAATAAAAGTGTGAATTGAAGTGTGTTCACACTACCAATAAAAGCCGGAATATCGATGAGGAAACCCAAATGAACAAAGAAAATAGGAATAAATAATATACTGCCAACAAAAACAATCTTTTCTTTAACTGGGCCTTCTCCAACAACTTCATTTACTACCAAACCAGCTAAAAAGGCCGCAACAATTTTTTCTATCCCTATCAATTGTCCGCCAAAAGCAACCAAAAAAACAGACAACAACACAAATAAAAGCTGATTTCCTTCCTCATCTCCTGAACGACGAAAGAATTCTTTACCCATCCAATTACAGCTAATCAAAACAAAGATAGTGTAGAGAATAAGTGAGTTAAAAAAAGGAATAATTTGCCAAAAACTCAAATAATTAGTGTTTGCAGCTAAAGATAAAGTAAATACCAATAATGCGCCTAAATTGGTGATCACTGTAGCACCAATCGTTGTCCTGACTGCTGTGTTGTTTGTGACTCCCAAGCTATTAATCAGAGGATAGGCTAAAAGGGTGTGGGATGCGACTATCGAGCCAATGAATACAGAAACATTCCAGCCATAGCCAAAACTTCGACCTAGCAACACTCCTAGCACTAAAGGTATACTGAAGGTCAAGCTGCCAAAACTAAAAGCCTGAATTTTTTGGCGGCGAAACTGTTCTAGGTCGAATTCTAAACCCGCAACAAACATCAAGTAAATCAACCCAATGTCTGTAAGTAAACTCATAGTTGGTGTTTGTGTAGGAAATAAATTCCAGCCATAACGACCAAGTACTACCCCTGATAGTACCAAACCTACTAAACCAGGTAGTCGTAGTCGCTCAAATATAATTGGTACAACTAAGATTACTACCAGCAAAATGGCAAAGGGAATAATGGGTTCTTTGGCGAGAACTTGAGCAGTAGGTTCAACAGCAAGAACTTGTAACATTAGTTCCATAGGTAGGAATAGCAGGGGTGATGATGAGACAGTGAACAGTTATCAGTTGTCATTGGTCATTGGTCATTGGTCATTTGTGTATTTCCGCCGACTTACCTTATTTTCTTTACTGGTCACTGATAACTGATCACTAAGTAACTGATAAAAATTTACTCAGACTATAAATACAAAAATTTTACAAGCGTTAACTAAGCTAATGATTGGAAAACTACCTATGGGTGGATTTGGCTCAAAATAAACCGTAGGCGATCGTAGTCGTCTTTAAGCAGTACACTCAGTGTACGTCCCGCTTGCACTAACCATTGTCGGTCAGCTTTGCGTAACCAAAACACTTCCCGAATAGCTGCTGCGGTTAAAGAATCCACTGGTGCTCCATTTATAGAAAGCAGAGTCCGCAAGAAATCTAGTTGTTCCGTAAATTCAATAATTGCTTCTGGTTCACATCTATAAACTGGTTGGTGAATTTGTGGTGGACGTGGAGGTAAGTATTGATACAAGTTGTTGAGAGAATTCCGTCTCTCTGGTGCCACTGCAAAACCCACGATCGCAGCACGGAATTCTGTCTTGAGCATCGCAAATATCTGTGGTTGTTCCTCTCGCAACTCCCGTAACGACATTCCCAGAGCCACTGGTCTGTGTACAGAATCGATAGGCATAGTTGTGGCAGAATATACCACGGCATAAATCTGGTTGCCTGATTCCTCATCAATAGAATAAACCCAGCTGCCAAAAGGAGGCATAGGCGGAAAACTTAAGTCTTCCGGTTCTAAACACTGGGCTAAAAACTCGCATGTACTGGTTTCGATCACCTCTGCAAAATGATTAGGATGGCGATCGCCTCGATTAAATTGTGGCAGGGGAAGGCGCATAATGGTCAATAGTCATTGGTCATTGGTCATTAGTCATTTGTCATTCGTTGTTTACAAAGGACAAATGACTAATGACAAAGGACTAACTTATTTTGCTTTTTTACGTCCGGCGGTTGTTTCTACAGTTTCTAATTCAGAGAGACGAAAGGTAACTAATTTATCCCAGTTACCACCTTCAAACAGTACGGCTACCTTACCATCACTGACTCTTTGCACAAGTCCTTCATACCGATAATAGGTATCTGTTGGATTCTTGATGCGAACAGTTGCTCCAGGCAGGATCATGGTTTTTATCCTCGCTTGTTTCCTGTTAATAGCTTAATACTTGTGATTGGTCATTTGTCCAAAGTCCAGAGTCCAAAGTCAAGAGTTTCTTTCACTAATAACGATTGACAAATGACAATGGACAATTGACTAATATCTTTGCCTTTGACGAAAATTAGCCACTGACTCGACTATTCCCAAGGCGATGAAGTTTTTCAACATTGCCGAACGACCGTAACTCATCCAAGGTAGGGGTATTCCTGCCACTGGTGCTAGACCTACGTTCATGCCAACGTTGACTATCATCTGAAATACGATCATAGACAACACGCCAATAGCCAATAAAGAGCCAAAGTTGTCTTTAGCGGTTTGGGCGACATGCAACAAGCGCAGGCAAATTAAGCAGAAAACCGCCAACACTACCAAACAGCCAATAAAACCAAATTCTTCACCAACGGCAGAGAAAATAAAGTCTGTGTGCTGTTCAGGAACAAAATTGAGTTGGGTCATAGGCCCTTTAAAAAGACCCCATCCCCACCATTCTCCAGCACCAATGGCAATGCGGGATTGGATTTGGTGATAGGCGGCGCCAAGGGGATCAGCATTGGGATTGATAAATGAAGTGAGTCGGTCTTTTTGATATTCCCTTAGCAGGTGGTTCCAGGCAAATAGTCCTAATTCACCACCAAACATATTCAAACCCCATGCACCGATCGCACTCAGATAATATCGCCGCCAAGGAAGGGTGCGCCAGCCGACAATACCCATGACTACAGACCAAATTAACCCTAATGGGCCTAACTTGATATCTGGCGACAAAGCGATCGCAAAGGGCCAAGGTATGCTAAACAAAATTGCGGCAAAAATTGGAGATATCATCAATATCAGCCAGCCAGGGTTAGCATTTGCCCAGTACAACATCCCCAAGACGATCGCACCAAACACAAGTGATGTTGCTAAATCCGGCTGTATAAATACCAATCCCCAAGGAATAGCAGTAATTGCTAAAGCGCGGAAAACATTATCCAAGTTGGAAGCAGTGCGTTTATGTAATAACGCTGCGAGGGTAATAATAACCCCAATCTTGGCAAATTCTGACGGCTGGACATTGAAACCAAAGAGATTGATCCATCGCTGGGCGCCTTTGGCACTGTGACCGACCACCATCACGGCGGTGAGACTAATATTGGTGATTGTATAAGTAATCCAGTGCCATTGCAGCAGATTTTCATAACGCAGACGCGCCAGAAACAGGGCGATGACACAACCAATCCCACCAATTAGCCAGTGCCACCACCAATCAGTTAGTCCTTGATTCAATTCGGCACTACGGATCATAATGCCGCCGAATATTGTCAAAGCGATTGGTAAACACAACAACAACCAATCCATTTGTTGCCAAGGCTTAAACCAATATTTCCAGCGAATTTGTAAAAGTGAAGAACGTGACCTTTTTAACAACATTGGGCGACTATAGACTTTAGTTTTTAGATTTTAAATTTACTCAGTACTAAAAATCTGTATTCCGATCCGTAGTTTCCTACCTAGACAAAAATTACATTTTTTTATGTCAGAGCAGCAACTGATACTTTCGCAGCAATTGCCTGGGCGATCGCTTTGAATGCTTTGGCACTCGCTGAATCCGGGTCGGCTATAACTATGGGTACACCACTGTCACCACCAATTCTAGTAGAAATCTCTAGAGGTATACATCCCAACAAGGGTACTTCCAATTCTGCCGCCGTTTTAGAGCCACCACCAGAACCAAATATGTCATACTGCTTCTCTGGCATATCTGGGGGAATGAAGTAACTCATGTTTTCGACAATACCCAAGACAGACACATTCATCTGTTGGAACATCCGTAAACCCTTGCGGGAATCTAATAAAGCTACAGTTTGCGGTGTCGTCACAATTACTGCTCCTGCCATGGGTACTGCTTGTGTCAATGTTAACTGAGCATCTCCTGTTCCCGGTGGCATGTCCACGAGTAAATAGTCTAGTTCTCCCCATTGCACTTGATAGAGAAACTGACGAATCACACCATTCAGCATCGGACCACGCCAAATCACAGGTTGATCGCGGTCAATCAAAAAGCCCATAGACACTAGTTTGACGCCATGATTGAAAGCTGGTTCGAGTATTTCCCCTTTTTCAGAAGAACGTACTACAATCTGAGCATCAGCTAGACCAAGCATAGTTGGGTCATTGGGGCCATAAATATCAGCATCCAGCAAACCTACCTTTGCTCCTGCTTGTGCTAAAGCAACGGCTACATTCACAGCCACCGTACTTTTACCAACCCCACCTTTGCCACTGGATATGGCGATAATGTTCTTGACCCCAATCACACCCGTGCGATCGGGTAAACTTTTTTGCTGAGGAGTTTCTGCTGTGACTTCTACAAATACATCCGTAACTCCTGGGAGTTTTTTTACCGCTTTTTGACAGTCTTCTACAATGAATTCACGTAATGGACAGGCGGGTGTAGTTAATACCAGTGTAAAACTTACCTTGCCTGCGTCTATTTTGACGTTACGAATCATATTCAATTCCACCAGACTTTTCCGAAGTTCTGGATCTTGAACTGGTCGCAACACTTCTAAGACTGACTGAGAATCGAGAACATCGTTCATAATCTATTTTGTGCTTTCTGCCGCAATAATTTTTAACAAACTGCAATGATTGTCTATTTGCATCTTAACTTTCAAGAGGGATCGGGGATCGGGGAAAGGGAATCGGGGAAAGGGGACACGGTGAACACGGAGGATACGGTGAACACGGTGAACACGGAGGACACGGTGAATAACCATTCCCCGATCCCCAATCCCCGATCCCCTTTCCTAAAAATCAAAACAACTATCGTTCAGAGATTTGCTCTTTCTTGTAACTGCTGGTAGTGTGCCTTTTTCTACTGCCTCAATCAAGGCTTTGGCAACGCGATCAGTATAAGGACGAGAAAATAGCCAAATCAACGGTGATAACCAACCACGTAATGTTACAGAATACGACAAATAACTACCACAAACTGTAGACTCTATTTTGTAACTTACTCGTTCTTCAACACCAGGAATTGCCATTATTCTGATGCTCAGTAATTCTCTAGGGTTGACACGCTCAACAAAAATACGTATTGGAATGGGTGATAAGCGTGTCACTGCTTGGTAAATGAGTCCAGGTTTGGGTACAAGTCCGTAGGGAACATTGGTACTCTTTAGTAGTGGATGCCAGGAGACATCTGCCAAGTTAACTAGCTTTTGCCACAGTTCATCAACAGAGGCAGAACTGATCTCCCGATATGTTCGCACCAGAGTCGCGCAAAACCAACGACGTTTGCGGTGGATGAATTTAGACAACCAAGCTCGCATTTTTTTATCTCCTCGCTACACGCTTTTTGGTAACTCTGGCATATTGGGGATCGGGGCATTGGGCATGAATCAGTTATCAGTTATCAGTTATCAGTCAATACGGTTCAGTTAAGAAGAAATGTAGGTTGGGTTGAGTGCAAGCGAAACCCAACAAAGCCTTGATAATGTTGGGTTACTCTGCGAGAAGCCGCGCAGGGCGCGTCTACGTTCCTCAACCCAACCTACGCTAGTTTT
>NZ_JBHFLM010000144.1:0-67686 GCF_041928655.1 Pelatocladus sp. BLCC-F211
CGCGGCTGATCGCAGAGTAACCCAACATTATCAAGGCTTTGTTGGGTTTCGCTTGCACTCAACCCAACCTACATTTCTTCTTAACTGAACCGTATTGGACTATAATGTTGGGTTTCGCTGTCGCTACACCCAACCTACAAAACTACAGTTCTCAAAGTAGACGTGGTTAAGATCCCCGACTTTTTGAATAAGTCGGGGATCTTTTATATTTTGTAGAGGTACATAGTCATACGCCCCTACTATCTGCATCTGTGGCCTGATTCCAACGAAAAGATATTAAATCTTTTCAAGAGTTATGAATTATCAGTTATCAGTGAATTCCCATAAGTAAAACTGGGGAATTAAAACAACTACAAATTTGTATTTTCCTACCTAAATAAATTTAATAGCACCAGATAATTTTAAATCTGATAACTGATCAGCCTGCCATAGCATAGATTGCTAACTAGTGGTCTGTCACATCAATTTTGCTTAGTAATGGGAGGTTGGTAGTGAGGACTTTAGTCCTCTTTGATCGCTACTTTAAGGGCTAGAGCCACTTACTACAAACTCCGTATACTTTGTGTAGTGAAGGTACTAGCATGGCAGCTGATATGAAACTCAACCAGGTGTATTTCTGAATTTCTCGACTCAAGAGATAATTTAGTTAGCTTCACAGTATTTGAATGATAAATCTTGAGTCTTCTCTGGTCTGAGTTCCGCTTGCATTGATTGATATTCCTCAACTTGAGTTGCTAACCACTGATCTTGATGACCACCACGAATTTCTCTTTTTTGCTTACCAACTACCTCCAGATAGGCAAGATCCTTAATTTTGCTTAAGCAGCTTTGTGAGGGATTGCTATCAGATTTTTTCTCAGAGGGTAGTTTAGCGATTTTGAGATTGTCGTTGCGCTGTTGGTTAACTCTTTTGAGTTGTGAGTTTTCTTTGATCAATCGGTTGTAGGTACGGTAAGGAATGTAATGCAAAGGATTGTAGCCAGCAAACCGCAGTATTAAAACACAAGCCCAAGAATACTTACCTGCAAGAATCGCTTCAACTAACTGATCAAATTGTTCTGGGTTAAGAGTTTTCTCAAAGTTGCTAGTAGCGCTAGATATGTTTTGGTTCATGGTGCTGTTGTCCTAGATAAAGTAAATAAGTTTGTTAGTTGCTGTAGTGAAGAGTGACCCAATCAAAATTTAGAAATCGCTTTCGCTGTTGTGCAATTCCTTCATTGGTCTAAGGAACAGATCCGCAACACGGCGATTGTGAATGATTTTGGCTGTAACTACTTGTCCATCCGTGAGTTTGATGGTTGGATTATCGCCATCTAAGGCTATTTCTAAGCGATGAACCCAATCTAATTTCTTATCTGTTTGAGCATCGCTGGAGACTGATACAACCCTTCCTGAGAGGATGTTGTGATTTCCATTGCTTTGACCAGCCTTGTCAAGTTCTGGGCGCTGGGAGTCAACTTTGAGTTTTATTTCTACTAGGTCTCCTTGATCAACAAAGGCTGTTTTTTGGGAGGGTTGTATAGTCAAGAAAACTGAAGATGCATCGGTTCGAGTAATTTCAGCGATGATTTGCTTGGGTTTAACTTCCTCACCAGTACTACGGTTATTTAAAGAGGACACAACCCCATCTACAGGTTCATAAAGAGCTTTTCGCGGTGGTTGAGGTTGAGCAAGCTGTTGTGATAGTGCAAACTTTCCTTGAACTTGAGTGACTTGTTGTATTTTTCCAGTACAAGCCCAAGTGAATACAGTTGCAAAAAAAGCTAGACCGCCTAACAAAATTAGGTGAGGAACAATAGAAGGCTGCTGCTCTAATACTTTTTGCAAAGTTCTAGAGTAATTACTTGTACTTGTAATTCCTGTCTGGAAAGTTTTGGTTTTTGCGGTTTGGATATTTGTAGGTAGTTTTGATAAAACCGCTTCTACTGAAGCGACACTACCCCCGTAGATTGATGCCATTTCAGGAGTTAAAGCGTAACAGGGATGCACGTCCTGTAAATTAATTTCTAAACATCCTGATTGGCTTGAGGCTTCGACTGCATTTAACCTGATGATTCTGTTCATGAGCTGACCTAAAATCGGAAACCTGACTATGTATGAGTTTTAGGTTTGATAAGGCAATGACTGAGGCCAAAATTTACCTTGGGTCATCTTTGTTGATTGGTATGAAATAAGTCTCCGTTCGGCTCTTAGTAGATGCAGTTTTGCCCTTTTAAATATTTGGCTTACTCCTAATTTAATTACTTTCCCCTGGCTTTTTTATGTAGTGATTTACACCAAAAATTAGAAGTTTATTAAGTGACACTGCTATTCTTCTACAAGAGCAATGAAACAATATTCATTCTTGATGTTCAAGGGCAACATTCGTATTTATACTATTTTTTCCCATGAATGTCATCTGCCAATTTTTCATTTTTTTTGTTCAATGTAGTTAATATGCTTTCCTATTTAAATAATTATTATACAACTCAGATTTTGTCCACTAGTGTTAAATACAGTAGGGGTTTCGCCCCTCACCTACTATTAATTTGTTGCTTGTATTTTTTTTCAATTATCGGGAAATTCATTATGTAGTTTATTGATGAGTTCTCGATAAATATAAATACGCATGTGTGATGTCATCCAGATTTACGTGACCGGAAAATTGATAATGTTTTTTACTTTTGTTGCTAGATAATATTGTTCGCATTTCCAGCCAAAAGCTTATCTGGTGAGACTTCCAGATTAGCATTTTATTGCAAATTTCCGGTGAAAATCTTGTTAATTTTGCTTGAAAATAAGCACAATACTCTGATAAATAGTTGTGGATTTTACACTTTTATGGTATGATTTTTAAGGAACTTAAAACAATATATGTGTTAGAAAGTAAAATCATCACAAAAAGTTTTTTGACATAGCAAAAGCAGCGGTTAACGCTTGTACGAAGTTATGAAATGCCGCGACTGCAAATAAAATGAGTCGAAATTCATATTCCTAAGTATCTTCAAAAATGATTTGCATCCTTTCTGCACCACAACTAATTGATATAAGTGCGATTACAGATGCAATTGCTGTTGAGCTAAATGGTAATAAAGACCCTGAGTTGTCATTAATTCTTGATGATTTCCCTGTTCAATAAGGATACCTCGGTCTAAAACCAAAATATGGTCAGCATGGCGAATAGTAGAAAGATGATTGGAAACAAAGAAAATGGTACGTGCTTGATGAATGGAAGTCTTGCTGGAGTGATGGAAGCGAGCGAGATTTTGTGGAAATTGGTGTTTAAAGGCGTTATCTAGGCAACTATTAGCTTCATCTAGAATTAGAATACGTGGATTTTTGACTAAGGCGCGGGCGATCGCAATCTTTTGGCGTTGTTCACCACTCAGAATCATTCCTCCCTCACCGACACGGGTGTTGTAACCCAAAGGTAGTGCTTGGATAAAGCTGTGTGCTTCTGCAACTTTCGCGGTGGCGATCGCTTCCTCCGGTGAAATCTCTGAATCAAACATTGTGATATTTTCTAAAATGCTGCCAGCAAACAGAAAAATATCTTGCGGTATTACCCCTAATTGATTACGCAACGACTGGGGAGAAACATTAGCAATATTGTGACCATCAATTAAAATACGTCCGCTATTGGGACGATATAAACCAGCCAGTAAATTAACTAAGGTACTTTTACCAGCACCATGAGTACCAACAATCCCTACAGTTTGCCCTGCTTTGACCTCAAAGGAAATATTGTGCAAGGTATCCTGTTCTGCATTGGCATTGTAACGAAAACAAACTCGTTCAAACTGGGTATCACCCTGAACTTGAGGTAACACCATTTGCGGTTTTTGGGTATGTTCTTCTGGTTGGGTAGTTAGAACATCATCTAAACGTTCAGCACAAATCAATACTTCTTGCAACTCATCCCACAACTTCACCAGTGCTAAAACAGGATTGATCGTACTGCCAATGAGCATATTAAAAGCAACAAATTGACCAATTGACATCTGGTTGCCTATGACCAAGGTTGCCCCATACCATAGTAAAAACGTGATCCCCAGATGATTAATCAAACTAGTTGCTAGCTGTAAATTATTAGCTAGTTTTTGACCCCGAAATCTTGTTTGGACGGTGTCGGTAAAACTTTCCTCCCAACGCCAACGCATAGGACGTTCAGCAGCAGTTGTTTTTACAGTGGTGACACCAGTAATAATTTCTCTGATTGTGGAATATTGAACTGCTGATTTTTGATAAAGTTCTCGTGAGGCATTTTTGAGAAGTGGACTAGTTGCAGCAGTCACAATCACAATCGGTAGAATCACAATCAAGACAATCAGAGTCAGGCGTAAGTTGTAATACGCCATTAATCCTAAGAAAACAACCACCATCAGCGCATCTAGGGTAGTGCTAACCGCTTGTTTGGTGAAAAATACTTGAATTTTGCGGTTTTCTTGAATCCGAGTAATAATGTCTCCTGGCTGACGGGAAGCAAAAAACTGCAATGGTAAGCGCAGGGTATAGCTGATAAAACCACCCAGTAACGTCAAATCCATGCGGTTGGAAAAATAGTCCAGCAGATATTGACGCACTGCTTGGACGATAATCCGCCAGATGCCAAAAAATAGAAACCCAAAGGTGAATATATTCAGGGTCAGAGAACTTTTATATGGCAGAACTTGGTCAAGTACAACCTGAGTAATCAGGGGTGCAGCTAGACCAAACACTGTTAACAGAACTGAAGCTAGAACGATTTGACCAAGTAATTCCCGGTGATGCCAAAAAGCGTGCCAAAATTCTCCCAAGGAAACTTTTTTGTGCTTTTGAGCGTTTAAGTGTTTAGTTGGAAATAAAATGAGGGCGTATCCTGTCCAGTTAGTTTCAAATTCTTCGCGCAGAAGCGATCGCTTACCAATTGCTGGATCACAAATCAAGACGCGATCGCCTTTAACTCGCCAAACAACTACGTAGTGAATCCCTTGCCAATGAGCAATCCAAGGGTTAGCCTGCAACTCTAATTTACTCAAAGAAGCCCTAACTGGTAAAGCATCATAACCCAGGGTTTCTGCTGCATCTGCCAAAGCCGAAAGAGAAGCACCCATGCGGTCTGTCTGCGCGAGATTTCGTAACGTGTTCAGGCTAAAACGCTTACCCCAGTAGAGGCTAATCATCGCCAAACACGCAGCACCACAATCAGACGAACTCTGCTGTTGGATAAAAGGATAGCGACGCCACAGCTTACTTACTGACCAACGCTGGCTTCTCGGTTGCCAAAAATTCATCTCTGCATGGGTATTTTCAGAAGACACAGCAACAGAAACACCATCTGGATCTTCCTCCTGTTCCCGTTCTCTTGCCGCGTCCGTGTATTCCCGTCTCCGTGTATCCCCGCGTCTATGTATCCCCGCGTCCCCTTGTCCCCCTTGTCCCCCTTGTCCCCTGTCCCCAATCCCCGATCCCTTATCCCCAATCCCCGATCCCCGATCCCCGATCTCCGATCCCTTATCCCCAATCCCCAATCCCCGATCCTCTTGTGCAATTTCTTGAGGTAGGTGGTATAATATTAAATCTGTTTTTGCAATCCAGCCTGGGATTGTGAGATCGGGATATCCCCAGCCTTCTCCTACTTGTGGTGGCTGAACTTCTGGCGTGGGACTAACAATTTTTCCACACATCAGCCAAAAGCGTCCCTTTGAGGGGGGAGTTGCTTGCACAAGGGTTGAGCCAGCACTGACTTTGGTTTGTTCCAGGTATGGTAAAAGCTGTTGCAAAGAATGGCTAGTATGCGAACTTAATTCTGTGGCAAGTTTGAAAAAAATCAAAGTTTGGCGATCGCAGGTTATTTTTCGCAAGTAGCTTTTTAAATTAGGTAGTTGTTGTAACCATTGTTTGAGTTCATCTACATGTATAGATGCCAACAACCCATCACTAGCTGCAACTGCTCGATAAGGTAGAGATTGACAGTGGAATAAGTAATCTACTCCAAAGGTTTGCTGTGCTAATAGCAACTGAGTAGATACCTCTCGTTCCAACTTTGGATCAAATCCTAGTAGCCGGACTCGACCTTGGCAAACTAAGAAAAGAAAATCATCATGATTTTCTGTTTGTCTAGCGATCGCACAACTAGCCAAATTATCCCCTAATTGAAACTCACGCAAAACCCAAACTTGAGTAAAGTCGGATGCGAGGGTTGTATCTTCTGTAGCTATCCTGAAAAGCTTGAGGATAGTCTCCTTTGGATTGGAAAAGCACCGATTATGGGTATGAATATACTCTCCCTGACCCCGTAACGACGAATACGAGTTCATGATTTAATCTCTGATGCTTGGGCAAGCTGATAGAATTCCCGTTGATAAAGTCAAACTCAATAGCTTTGGCTTCATAAGGACAGTTTGAGCCTTCGCCAATCTCGATTTTTTGTATTTTTGATCACTTAATCACTTTCCTTTGTTTTTGCAGTCTGTTTTTAAGAACGATAGTTTGTCAAAAAATTCTCACTAACAAAACATTATTTAATTTTTTGTTAGTTATTAACCACCTGTTTTGAGGCATTGTTATAGAATTTTGATAATTTTAGTCAAGATTTTTTGGCAATTTACCAGAATTTTACCAAGCTTTGAATCCGTGTTTACCATTTTGTTTCTTTTTGATTTGGGTCTTCCAGCACTTTGATACAAGTCCGGAATTCTTTGAAATTTTAGTTTTCTACTTAGATAAACGAGTATCTGCTCAAGTAATGTCTCAAGATAAGGGTGTAATTACCAGAAAAGATTTAGACAAAAATCTTTTTATTCTTGAATTTTTTGAGTAACCAACAGAAATTTGCTCATCGCGGTCTTCATTGTTCCAAAGGCTACAACTCAAAATTCAACGTTGTAAACAACCAACTCTAGTTCTGAGTTAACAAAATTCAGAACGATCTGAACTATTACCATGAATTGCCCCCTTGACTTTTCTTGAGAGCTTAATGTCTTGGATCTGTGACAAAAGACAGAAAAACTATCGTATTACCATTTCTTCAGGAGAATGCAATAAATAGTTTTCTGAGCAAGTAGTCATGCATCCATAGGTTTGTTGCATTTATTTTGAGAATTCATATTAGTCCATTACAAGCAATTAAGATAAAAACCGGATTTTTTATCTTAATGATCAAATTAAAGATGGGGATCGGGAGATCAGGGATCAGGGACAAGGGGGACAAGGAGGACAAGGGAGAAAATAAACACTAATGACAAATGACCAATGACAAATGACCAATGACTATTGTACAGACGCGATTAATCGCGTCTCTACTAAATAAATTCCCCAAATTGCCATTGCGCGTAGATAGGTACTAGCACGGAAAGTACCGACAGCAGTGATCGCTTCTGGGGTGCGGAATTGTAATCCATTTTCATAAACTTGCCGAACTACAGCTTCTGTCAACTTCATAGCTTCGTCTTTCATATCCATCTGCACCATAAAAGCTGCTAAACCAAAGTTGATCCCCGTCCAGACTTCTAAGGGATGGGTAGCTTTCGGGTTTTCTGGTGAACCATCAGGACGAAGACCATTAGCAGCACCAAACTGACCATGATGAAACTTCAGGAAACAAGCGTTGTAGACAGTTTGCAATGCAGATAAAGCGCGATCGCGTTGTACAATATCAGGTAATCCCAGCAGTCTAGCGTAGAATTGTCCACACAATTGATCTGCCATCACTACATCCGAACCACTTTCGCTATCTAGTCGATAATATTGCCCATTCCAGAGTTTTTCTTCATAAATCGGGCGAGATTGTGTTAACCAAGTTTCGTAAATAGATTTTTGTTCTTTGATCTCTTCTGTACTTTCTCTATCTCTGCAATTTGTTATCAAAACATCACAAATTGCGATCGCAGCTTCTAACGCTGCTAACCATAATCCACCACAATAGGCACTGACTCCCTGTAGCCGCCAGTCATCAAAAGTTTGATCAGGCGCACCAGAATTTTCCGGAATTCCGTCTTTATCTATGTCAAAAGTTTTTAGATAGTTGAGGGTTTCTACAATGGCATTCCAGCAATCTGCCAAAAATTTGATATCAACAGCACCAGTAAACAGAAAATCGCGGTATACCTGCAAAACAAAGTCGCAACCTAAATCCTTCCACAAGTTGCAATCTTGGTAGCTAGTATAATTTGTCTTCTCCCAAACGTGTTCATTCGGTGCGCCCAAATCATGAGGTGTTGCTCCTGCGACTTTACGGACAGCAAAAGGACTTTCTGCACCAATAGTATAATAGTAACCAATTACACGAGTATTAGCATCGCTCATGGGAATCGCCCGTGCAAAAGCACGTATTACCGCCTTCTCCAATTCTGGAAACAGCATCAACAGAGCAAAAGAACCATAAAGCCGCACATCTAAACTTTCATACCAACGGTAGTCTAGGCACTCCAACACCGCAAACTGTCCGATAGGATCGCGTTCACTTGCCGCACTCCAGAGAGTACCACCAGCAGTCAGATCGTAAAGCTCATTAAATAAAGCCATCTTAAACCAGTCTGGCAAATCTGCACGGTCAAGAATGGGTTGTTGCCATGCTTGAATCTGCGCTTGCCAAGCTTGGTATTGTTGTAGTGCAATTGATGCGATCGCCCAGGCATTACTACCATGAGTACCAAAAAAATCTGTATATCTGCGGTGATAATTTATGCCAGCAGCAAATTCTGTTACTGGAAAATCCCAACTGAGAACAAAAGGAATCTCTAGTGTTTCCCCTGGTAGCAAAGTGAAACGTATAGCAAGGGCTGCTGCAATCTGTTCATTTTCAACTGCTGAGGAATGGTCTAGATAATTTGGTAACGATCCATCTTGAGCAAAGCTTTGCCATACATCCTCACCACTGCCTGTAGGCTGCCAACGGTTATGGTAAAAAATTTCTAGTTTGGGATGTTTGCGGGTAGCGATGCACCACTGTCCTTCTCCCTCTTGGACAGGTTCATTAATATCAACACGACCTAGAACACAACCAATATATTCAGTATTTTCAACTACTTGATTAAAATTATCTTTACTTTCGCCCAAACGCGGCTGATACTCGTAAACTGGACTACCATCATCCCGCAACCGTACTTCTGGGGATTTCAAAGCATTAGTAAACCAGCCCACCATATTTTGCCAAGTGAGCATAATACTTAAAGTAATAGGTGCGTTAGTTGGATTGTGTGCAGTCCAGACAAACACTGCTACAGGGTAGCTAGTTTCTTGATAATTATTTGCCCAGATCGGAGAAAATTGTTCACAGGTTAACTGAGCTTTATATACTCCTTCATAAACGAACCAACTGCGCGGATAAAGGGCATGATAGGTTCCAGTAATTTTTGATTTTTCATTTTTAATTGTTGGATACCACTCCCACGTAGCCAAACTACCATCCTCTGGTGGCTGTGTACATAAAGCGTAGGCTTGGGAGTCAGCACCATCAGATTCAAATATACTAAATTGACAAGGGGCGATCACTTGAAACACATGTTCGCCACCGTCGATGTGCCAGAAATTAAAATCTCCTCGCGAAGAACGACCGATACAACCTGCACCAAAGCCACCTAAAGGCATTCCGTGCCAAGGCCCGTCATCAATATTGCTAGCGTAGCGAACAGTGTAAGGTTGATCCCAGCCTAAACCAATGGGACGATTCCAAGTACAAGAGGGGATTTGCGGGGAGGTTTGATTTGTCATCGCCTGAGTTGACAGTGTGCAGTCACGATTAAAGAAGACTAACGCGATGTGTAAATTTTCTCAAGTTGTCTGGCAAATAGGTAAGCTAATCTTCTCATCAACTGCAAATAACTTTGAACCCAGCAGCAGCTTGATTCAATCCGCTGCAACAGAGTTGTTAGGTGGCGGCAACTTGGCAAACTTGGGCAAATCTGGATTCAAATAATCCCACGGTTGAGCACTGGCAACGTAAATTTCTGCCTGGGGCTTGAACCAGCTTGGATCATCTAGACTCCCTGCCTGAATACTGATAATGTCAGGATTTGCAGGTGTGCCAAACAAGCGGGAGCCACAGTGGGGACAGAAACCACGACTGACCAAGTTGCCGCTATCACCTGTCACACCGTAATATTTCACTTCTCCGAGAATGGTCACAGCACTGCGAGGTACAATCAGCGCGGCGGCAAATGCACTGCCTGTTGCTCGCTGGCAATCACGACAGTGGCAAATTCCCATTCCAATGGGTTCTGCTGAACATTCGTAGCGGATAGCTCCGCACATACAACCGCCAGTAAAACGTGTTGTCATTGAGAATATCCCACCTTTCGTTGTCAAAAGCTCGGTAAGCTCACAGACCTTACACAGCCTTATATCTTATTCCAACCCAACATTTTTTTAGAACATCCATATTTGGACATTATACAGAACCGCAACCTGTTCCTACATAGTGAAGAATAAACACCAAGTTGAGAAGCAGATTTATCTTTAGATTAAAGTAGATTTATTTCAAATCCAATAACCCCTCTTCCTTCAACTTGGGATTAAATCGCACTTGGGTTTGCAAACCTCGTCCTTCTAAAACTTTCAAAATCTCCGCCTCGACTCGTCGCGCTATATTTTTAATAATTTTGATTTTCGTGATTTCATCAATAGAATTTTCATAATTCGCCTGTTCTTCAGCCGTCATTACTGCTTTAGCATCTATTGGCTGTGTCCATTTTTCTCTATCATCCGCATTACCAGCAGGTACAGAGCCATTTTCTTCTATCCAAGCTTTTTCAATATTTTCTAACACTGCACGGCTGGGGCGTTCAATCGTTTGGACTTTCACCCAATAACATTTTTGTGGCTGGCGGACTATGTGTTGTCTGAGGCTAAGATAAACATCACGAGAATACCCCACAAATTGCAGAATTTTTTGCTGGTCAAAAATCGCGTAGACTCCGATTTTGCCTTGTAAATATTCCGGTAATTGACCAGCTTCATCAATATAAGGGATATATTCTAAGTTTGCTAAAGAAGGAATGTTTGTGTCTGTCGTCATAATAAATAGTTAGTACTCAGTAACGAGTAGTAGTTAGTAGGGATGCAAAGATTGCGTCCTTAGATTACAATTGTGGTTAGTAAGTGATATTTTTGTCCCGCCCAGTTCCTAGTTTCTGATTCCTAATTTCTTATAAACAGCACAAAGGCGACTAGGTTGAAATATTTTGGCTGTGAACATGAAGTTAGGTGGAACGTTAATAATGACGTACTCGTCCGACTCATGATATTGTTCAAACTCTGGTGGCATTCCTTTAGGAGTGGTTGTACTGTAAGGGACTGGCTGAAAAAGCAATTCTGTGAATTCTACTTGTTCACACTGTAAGTTTTGGCAAATTTGATTTAAAAATGCTTCACTAGTCAATAATTTATACAGGTTCTCTTTTGCGTGTGGTTCAAGAGTAAAACTGCCATCAAAATTTTTGATTATTTTCAAAGCCATATTCTTAGAAATAATTTTGACCTACTGAGTGATTACTGTTAGCAGAGAAAGATAGCTTTTGATGATGACAAATTATGAAGATGGGGATAGGTGATCGGAGACAAGGGAGACAAGGGAAAAATAACTCACGCCTGATCCCCAATCCCCGATCCCCAATCCCCAGATATGTAGACTCAAATACAAAAACCTGACTTTTTTCTCAGAAATCTTAACATTGGCATTTTGGATGCTATATTAGTAAATCTAGTAGTGTGTGTACATATTTATAGTCTTTCTGGAACTGACTGTGGCGAATACAAAGTCTGCTCTCAAGCGCGCTAAAATCGCAGAGCGCAATCGTTTAAGGAATAAATCTTATAAATCAGCTGTCAAGACGCTGATGAAGAAATACTTTGCTGCGGTAGAAACCTATGCAGCAAACCCAACCCCTGAATCAAATGAAGAAGTCCAAACTCGGATGTCGGAAGCTTACAGCAAAATTGATAAAGCTGTGAAGCGAGGTGTCCTCCACCCCAACAATGGAGCTAGAAAAAAATCTAGACTAGCTCAAAGATTAAAAGCCCACACCCAACCAGCAGTAACTGCATCATAGTCAATAGTCAATTGTCAATAGTCAATTGTCACTAAACTTTTGACTATAGACTCTTGACTATGGACTGTTGACTAAATAAATAAACAATGCAGCTAATAGATACCCACGTTCACATCAACTTTGATGTTTTCCAGTCAGATTTAGAAACAGTACGATCGCGATGGCAAGAAGCGGGTGTAGTGCATTTAGTCCACTCCTGTGTCGAGCCAGATGAATTTTCTAGTATTGTGGCTTTAGCTCATCAGTTTCCCGAACTTAGCTTTGCAGTAGGTTTACATCCTTTAGATGCAGACAAATGGAACAATCAAACAGCAGATGAGATCAAATCTCTGGCTCTATCTGATCCGAAAGTAGTAGCAATTGGGGAAATGGGGCTAGATTTTTACAAAGCTGACAATTACGAACAGCAATACCTGGTGTTTGAAGCACAGCTGAGGTTAGCGGCTGAACTCAATTTACCAGTGATCATCCACTGCCGTAATGCTACAGCAGAAGTCAGGGAGGTACTGCAAAAATGGAAAAATCTCAAAGGTGAGACTGTACGAGGTGTAATGCACTGCTGGGGGGGAACGCCAGAAGAAACTCAATGGTTTCTAGATTTAGGTTTTTATATCAGCTTTAGCGGTACTGTCACCTTTAAAAACGCTAAACAAATTCAAGAATCTGCTGCGATGGTGAGAAGCGATCGCCTGTTGATTGAAACAGACTGTCCTTTTCTCGCACCAGTGCCAAAACGGGGTGAAAAACGTAACGAACCCGCCTATGTTCGCTACGTGGCTGAACAAGTAGCCCGCCTACGAGGAGAAACCACTGATGCGATCGCAGCTCTGACTACCCAAAATGCCTGCAAATTATTCGGTTTGACGCTATAAAAATAATGTATTACGTGTATTTTTTATGACTATCTCTGTAAAAGAAAATTTTAGGTGACAAAAATATGATATTATTGTACCCTCCAAAAAATATTGACTTGCGCCATAATGTTTAAGGAGGCAAATTACTGATTTCCCTGCTTTTGTTGTACTACTATTCACTTGATCATCCTCCTAAGCTCCACACATGATGCTAAAAATCTATAACTACCCACTTCCCACTCAGGTAGAGCTAGATTTTGGCTCCATCATTAAAGTTATACAAATTTATAAACGAAGTTTTTTGTGAGTATTATCCGCCAATCCCAAGCTAGATAAATAAGTCGCAAGCTGAGAAAATTATTTGCTCAGTACTAGGATATCATCGCTTTGGGTTAAAGACACCACAGTCTTGTGAAAGGTAACTGTCAAACGAACTGCGTCAATGCAGAACGCGGTTTTCGGAGGAGAAGTGAACAGAGCAAAACACACTAGGGCAAAACTGAAGTATCTTCTGTTTTTGGAAATCCAGCAAAGGGAGCAAATACCCTCTTGCCAAAATTGCTATTTCCAGGTTTAATTGCTCCATTTGCCTACACCTGCACATAGCAGGTGGTGTAAGGAGAAGTTCCCACACACCAACAAGTTTAACCAGGTTGACAAAGGTAGAGGCATGACTAACGACACAATAATGGAACCCGCCTTTTTGTTGCCCGACTTAATTGAAATCCAGCGTTCTAGTTTTCGTTGGTTTTTAGAAGAAGGGCTAATCGAAGAACTTAACTCCTTTAGTCCCATTACTGACTACACTGGCAAACTTGAACTGCACTTTTTAGGTCAGAATTACAAGCTGAAGGAACCAAAGTACGACGTTGACGAAGCAAAGCGGCGGGATAGCACTTACGCTGTCCAAATGTATGTTCCCACACGTTTGATCAATAAAGAAACGGGGGAAATCAAAGAACAAGAAGTATTTATTGGAGACCTGCCTCTGATGACAGATCGCGGCACGTTTATTATTAACGGTGCAGAGCGAGTGATTGTCAACCAGATCGTGCGATCGCCAGGAGTTTACTACAAATCAGAAATTGACAAAAACGGACGGCGTACTTATTCAGCTAGTTTAATTCCTAACCGAGGGGCTTGGCTGAAATTTGAAACAGACCGTAACGACTTAGTGTGGGTACGCATCGACAAAACCCGCAAATTGTCGGCCCAAGTGCTATTAAAAGCATTGGGATTGTCAGATAACGAAATCTTTGACGCCCTGCGCCACCCCGAATATTTCCAAAAAACCATTGAAAAAGAAGGGCAATTCTCTGAAGAAGAAGCCCTAATGGAACTGTATCGCAAACTGCGTCCGGGTGAACCACCGACAGTCTTGGGTGGACAACAACTCCTAGACTCTCGCTTCTTTGATCCTAAGCGCTATGACTTAGGGCGGGTCGGACGCTATAAACTCAACAAAAAACTACGTCTACAAGTACCAGAAACAATGCGGGTACTAACCCCCCAAGATATCTTGGCAGCGGTGGATTACCTAATTAACCTGGAATACGATATTGGTAGCATAGACGACATTGACCACCTCGGAAATCGCCGGGTTAGAAGCGTCGGCGAGTTGCTGCAAAACCAAGTCAGAGTTGGATTAAACCGTTTGGAGCGGATTATTCGCGAGCGGATGACTGTATCCGATGCCGAAGTTCTTACCCCTGCTTCCTTAGTTAACCCTAAACCTTTGGTAGCAGCAATTAAAGAATTTTTTGGCTCCAGCCAATTGTCGCAGTTCATGGATCAAACCAACCCCTTAGCAGAGTTGACCCACAAACGCCGTCTGTCTGCCCTTGGTCCTGGTGGTTTGACTCGCGAACGTGCCGGTTTCGCCGTCCGAGATATTCACCCATCGCACTACGGACGTATTTGCCCAATTGAAACACCAGAAGGTCCCAACGCTGGTTTGATTGGTTCCTTAGCGACCCATGCACGGGTAAACCTATACGGCTTTTTAGAAACGCCCTTCCGTCCTGTAGAAAATGGACGCGTCAGGTACGATATCCAACCAACTTACATGACCGCCGATGAAGAAGACGACTTCCGGGTGGCGGCGGGAGATGCGCCAATTGATGAAAATGGTCATCTCATTGGTCCCGAAGTACCTGTACGCTACCGTCAGGAATTCTCCACCACAACAGCAGAACAAGTAGACTATATCGCAGTCTCTCCCGTACAAATTGTGTCGGTAGCTACGAGCATGATTCCCTTCTTGGAGCATGACGACGCCAACCGCGCTTTGATGGGATCGAACATGCAACGGCAGGCGGTACCCCTACTCAAACCAGAGCGTCCCTTGGTAGGCACGGGCTTAGAAGCTCAGGGAGCTAGAGACTCTGGGATGGTGATTGTCTCCCGCACCGACGGCGACGTCACATATGCAGATGCGACCAAAATTCGTGTACGCCCACGACTACGCCCAGGAGAAGAAAGTGCTAAACCTCCTGCGGAAATTGAATACATCATATCTAAGTACCAACGCTCCAACCAAGATACTTGCCTCAACCAAAAACCCCTCGTCCGTATGGGTGAACGGGTTGTTGCTGGTCAAGTGCTAGCAGATGGTTCCTCAACCGAAGGCGGAGAATTGGCTCTGGGACAAAATATCGTCGTCGCTTATATGCCTTGGGAAGGCTATAACTACGAAGACGCGATTTTGATTTCCGAAAGATTGGTACAAGATGATATTTACACCTCAATTCACATTGAAAAATATGAAATTGAGGCCAGACAAACAAAACTTGGACCAGAAGAAATCACCAGAGAAATTCCTAACGTCGGTGAAGACGCCCTGCGAAATTTAGATGAACAGGGAATTATCCGCATTGGTGCATGGGTAGAAGCCGGAGATATTCTGGTTGGTAAAGTTACTCCTAAAGGTGAATCTGATCAACCACCCGAAGAAAAATTATTGCGAGCAATCTTCGGTGAAAAAGCACGAGATGTCCGCGATAACTCCTTGCGTGTACCCAATGGTGAAAAGGGACGTGTTGTAGACGTACGGATATTCACCCGCGAACAAGGCGACGAACTACCACCCGGAGCCAACATGGTAGTGCGGGTGTACGTAGCCCAGAAGCGGAAAATCCAAGTCGGCGACAAAATGGCAGGACGCCACGGCAATAAGGGGATTATTTCCAAGATATTGCCAATCGAAGACATGCCCTATTTGCCTGATGGCTCACCAGTCGATATCGTCCTCAACCCCTTGGGTGTACCCAGCCGGATGAACGTCGGACAAGTATTTGAGTGTCTGTTGGGTTGGGCTGGCCACATCATGGGAATGCGATTTAAGATTACGCCCTTTGATGAAATGTACGGTCAGGAAGCATCCCGGACGATTGTGCATGGCAAATTGCAAGAAGCACGAGATGAAACTGGCAAAAACTGGGTATTTAACCCAGATGATCCAGGCAAAATTCTGGTCTATGACGGTCGTACAGGGGAACCCTTTGACCGACCTGTGACTGTGGGTGTGGCTTATATGCTGAAACTGGTACACCTAGTAGACGATAAGATCCATGCTCGTTCCACTGGCCCATACTCCTTGGTGACTCAACAGCCCTTGGGTGGTAAAGCTCAACAAGGTGGTCAGCGATTTGGAGAAATGGAAGTGTGGGCATTGGAAGCCTTTGGTGCAGCTTACACTTTGCAGGAATTGCTGACAGTTAAATCCGACGATATGCAAGGGCGCAATGAAGCACTCAATGCAATTGTCAAAGGTAAAGCCATTCCTCGACCAGGAACACCAGAGTCTTTCAAAGTGTTAATGCGAGAATTGCAATCTCTAGGTTTGGATATTGCCGTCCATAAGGTGGAAACTCAAACAGATGGTAGTACCGTAGACGTAGAAGTTGATTTGATGGCAGACAATAACGCCCGTCGTACACCTCCACGTCCGACCTACGAATCCCTAAGCCGCGAGTCGATGGAAGAAGAGGAATAGTCAATAGTCCATTGTCAAAGCAAATGACCATTGTACAGACGCGATTAATCGCGTCTCTAGACCATTCTACAGACGCGATTAATCGCGTCTCTACTATTGACCCTTGACTACTGGCTAAAACTAAATACTCCTCCCACTAGCACGGTTAATTATGCCCGTGTTGTTTGTGAAGTCATAACTTAAACGCAGCATTAAACAAATGAGAAACGCCCAAACTAATCAGTTTGACTACGTTAAAATTGGCTTGGCATCGCCCGAACGTATTCGTCAGTGGGGTGAAAGAACACTACCAAATGGTCAAGTCGTTGGTGAAGTCACTAAACCAGAGACGATTAACTACCGGACTCTGAAACCAGAGATGGATGGCTTGTTTTGCGAGCGCATCTTTGGCCCCGCAAAAGATTGGGAATGTCATTGCGGTAAGTATAAAAGAGTACGTCATCGTGGAATTGTTTGCGAACGTTGTGGTGTGGAAGTTACCGAATCGCGAGTACGTCGTCACCGCATGGGTTACATTAAACTCGCTGCGCCTGTAGCTCACGTTTGGTATCTCAAAGGTATTCCTAGTTATATCTCCATCCTCTTGGATATGCCCCTGCGGGATGTAGAGCAAATAGTTTATTTCAATTCCTATGTAGTTCTTAGCCCTGGTAATGCTGAAACCCTAAGTTATAAACAATTACTTAGTGAAGACCAATGGCTAGAAATTGAAGATCAGATTTACAGCGAAGATTCTACTTTACAAGGTGTAGAGGTCGGCATTGGTGCAGAGGCATTACTGCGTTTACTTGCTGATATTAACCTCGAACAAGAAGCTGAAAATTTGCGCGAAGAAATTACCACCGCCAAAGGTCAAAAACGAGCAAAGCTAATTAAGCGTTTGCGGGTAATTGATAACTTTATTGCCACCGGCTCGAAGCCAGAGTGGATGGTGATGGCTGTAATTCCCGTAATTCCGCCAGATTTACGCCCGATGGTGCAGCTTGATGGTGGACGCTTTGCAACCAGCGACTTGAATGATTTGTATCGTCGGGTAATTAACCGCAATAACCGTCTGGCGCGCTTACAAGAAATATTAGCTCCGGAGATTATCGTTCGCAACGAGAAGCGGATGCTGCAAGAAGCGGTAGACGCATTAATTGATAATGGTCGGCGGGGACGGACAGTAGTTGGAGCAAATAATCGTCCCTTAAAATCTTTGTCAGACATTATTGAGGGTAAACAAGGGCGTTTCCGGCAAAACTTGTTGGGTAAACGGGTAGACTACTCCGGACGTTCCGTAATTGTGGTCGGGCCAAAGTTGCATATCCACCAATGTGGTTTACCACGGGAAATGGCTATTGAGCTATTCCAGCCGTTTGTGATCCACCGCCTGATTCGTAGTGGCATGGTAAACAATATTAAAGCTGCGAAAAAACTTATTTCCCGCTCCGACCCCAGTGTTTGGGATGTGTTGGAAGAAGTAATTGAAGGACACCCCGTTTTACTCAACCGCGCTCCGACACTGCACCGCTTGGGTATTCAGGCTTTTGAACCAATTTTGGTAGAAGGAAGGGCGATCCAGCTACACCCGTTAGTATGTCCAGCTTTTAACGCTGACTTTGACGGAGACCAAATGGCAGTACATGTACCGTTATCCCTGGAATCACAAGCAGAAGCACGATTATTGATGTTGGCTTCTAACAACATTTTGTCTCCTGCTACAGGTAAGCCGATCATTACACCTAGCCAAGACATGGTGTTAGGTTCCTATTACTTAACCGCAGAAAATCCCCACGCTACTAAAGGTGCAGGACGATATTTTGCTTCTTTAGAAGATGTGATCATGGCTTTCGAGCAGGATCAAGTAGAACTGCACGCCTACGTCTATGTCCGTTACGACGGTGAAGTTGAGTCAGGTCAACCGGATCATGAGCCACAGGAAGTGACCAAAAATGATGATGGTAGCGTGACTAAGTTGTATAAATACCGTCGAGTTAGAGAAGATGCTCAAGGTCAAGTTATTTCGCAGTATATTTACACAACTCCAGGTCGCGTAATTTACAACAAAGCAATTCAAGAAGCGATCGCAAGTTAGGAAGTGTTGTTAGTTGGTTATACCCTCCGGGTTCGCCAGGTGCTTGATGCCGGGGAACCCGTCCACCGCACTGGCTCACCGCTTACGCGTCTATGTAACAACCAACTAACAACCAACCATCAACCGTCAACCACCAACAACTATTGACAAATGACTAACGACAAAATGGTTTTCCGCAATCGCGTTGTTGACAAAGGTCAACTGCGAAACTTGATTTCTTGGTCGTTTACACACTATGGTACAGCCCGGACGGCTGTGATGGCGGACAAATTAAAAGAATTAGGCTTCCGCTATGCTACCAAAGCTGGGGTTTCGATCAGCGTAGAAGACTTGATGGTGCCTCCTTCCAAGCGATCGCTCCTCGAAGCCGCAGAAGCAGAAATTCGCGCCACTGAAGAACGTTACCAACGTGGGGAAATTACGGAAGTAGAGCGTTTCCAAAAAGTAATTGATACCTGGAACGGAACTTCTGAAGCCCTGAAAGATGAAGTTGTCACCCACTTCAAAAAGACAAACCCCCTCAACTCCGTGTACATGATGGCATTCTCTGGAGCTAGGGGTAATATCTCTCAGGTACGGCAATTGGTAGGTATGCGGGGACTGATGGCAGATCCACAAGGAGAAATTATCGACTTGCCGATCAAAACCAACTTCCGAGAAGGACTCACCGTAACCGAGTACATTATTTCTTCCTATGGTGCGCGCAAGGGCTTGGTAGATACCGCCCTCCGCACAGCAGACTCCGGTTATCTCACTCGTCGTCTGGTAGACGTTTCCCAGGATGTAATTATCCGCGAATTTGACTGCGGTACTACCAGAGGAATCCCCATCCGGGACATGACTGAAGGTAGTAAAGTCCTGATTAGGCTAGAAACCCGCCTCATGGGACGAGTAGTAGGGGAAGATGTAGTACATCCAACTACAGGTGAAGTCATTGCACCCCGAAATACGCCCATTTCTGATGATCTGGCAAGAATAATTGAAAAATCAGGTGTGACTGAAGTAGTTGTGCGATCGCCCTTGACTTGCGAAGCCGCGCGATCGGTTTGTCAACATTGCTATGGCTGGAGTTTAGCCCATGCCAAAATGGTGGATTTGGGTGAAGCTGTCGGTATTATTGCTGCCCAAAGTATCGGTGAACCAGGTACGCAGTTAACGATGCGTACTTTCCACACAGGTGGTGTGTTCACTGGGGAAGTTGCTAAACAAGAACGTGCTGTAATTGATGGTACAGTTCGTTTCCCCCGCCGCCTGCGGACAAGACCCTATCGTACCCGTCACGGTGAAGATGCTTTATATGTAGAAGCCAACGGTACGTTAACTTTGGATGCTGGTAACTCAACCACAAAGGAAATTGCTCTTACTCAAGGTTCAACACTGTACGTTGTAGATGGACAAAAAGTCAAGCAAGGTCAGTTGATTGCAGAAGTGGCGCTTGGCGGACGCACAACCCGTGCTAATACAGAAAAAGCTGTGAAAGACGTAGCTTCTGATTTAGCAGGAGAGGTTAAGTTTGCTGATGTTGTCGCAGAACAAAAAACAGACCGTCAAGGTAACACTACCACTACAGCCGCACGAGGTGGTTTGATTTGGATTTTGTCAGGGGAAGTTTACAACTTACCACCTGGTGCCGAATTGGTGGTCAAAGAAAACGATACTATTGCTACCAATGGTGTTTTGGCAGAAACCAAACTTACCACTCAGCATGGTGGTGTGGTGCGTTTACCAGAAGCAACCCCAGGCAAATCAACGCGGGAAATTGAAATTATTACAGCTTCTGTAGTTTTAGATCAAGCTACAGTTACTGTCCAAAGCTCTCAAGGTAAAAATAACTACTTAGTTAGTACTGGGAACAACCAAGTATTCAACCTCAGAGCAACCCCAGGCACCAAAGTTCAAAACGGTCAGGTAGTTGCTGAGTTAATTGACGATCGCTATCGTACGACCACTGGTGGAATGCTCAGATACGCCGGTGTAGAAGTCCAGAAAAAAGGCAAAGCCAAACAAGGTTACGAAGTGGTGCAGGGAGGAAGCTTATTATGGATTCCCGAAGAAACCCACGAAGTTAACAAAGACATCTCCTTGTTATTGGTTGAAGATGGTCAGTATGTTGAAGCTGGTACTGAGGTAGTTAAAGATATCTTCTGCCAAAATAATGGTGTCATCGAAGTCACCCAGAAAAATGACATTCTGCGGGAAGTGGTGATTAAGCCCGGAGAACTGCTGATGGTCGATGATCCAGAAGCAGTCATGAGCAAGGATAATACTTTTATCCAACCTGGTGAAGAATTACTGGGGCAAACCTTTAATGAACTACGCTACATTCAGTACGTGGAAACACCAGAAGGCCCAGCTTTATTGATTCGTTCAGTAGTTGAGTATGCCGTACCAAACTACCCTGATGTGCCATCTACCACATCCGTGAGTCAGCAAACAGCTCGTTCGATTGAGTTGCGGGCGGTACAACGTTTACCCTACAAAGATTCTGAGCGTGTTAAATGTGTTGAAGGCGTAGAATTGCTGCGAACCCAACTAGTTTTGGAAATTGAGCAAGAAGACGAACAAGACCATACGGCTTCCCCCTTAGCAGCAGATATTGAATTGGTTGCTGATGCCGATGATCCAGAAATACAGCGTTTACAGCTGGTGATTTTGGAATCTTTAACAGTTCGTCGAGATATTACTGCTGATGCTACTCAAGGTAGTACGAATACAACCCTTGAGGTCGAAGACGGACAAACCATTGCTCCTGGTGCAGTGGTAGCACGTACCCAAATTTTGTGTAAAGAAGGCGGTATCGTGCGGGGCGTCAAAAAAGGTACGGAAGCTGTTCGTCGTTGCTTAGTGTTGCGTAAACAACACGATATGCTGAGGATGAGTACTGCTGTCCAGCCCAAATTTAAGCCGGGTGACTTGATAGTAGAAGGTACAGAAATAGTTCCAGGAGTCTTTGCTGAAGAATCTGGGCAAGTTGTAGCAGTGAAAAAAGCAGAAAGTGCAGGGGAAACTGGGTCTGACGAATCAGCGCTTACAACTCAAAACTACTCTGTTACCATTCGTGTTGGTCGTCCTTACCGCGTCAGTGCTGGTGCGATCTTACAAGTAGAAGATGGGGATTTAGTACAGCGCGGTGATAACTTGGTATTGCTGGTGTTTGAACGCGCCAAGACAGGAGACATCATCCAAGGTTTACCGAGAATTGAAGAACTCCTCGAAGCCCGTAAGCCCAAAGAAGCATGTATTTTGGCGAAGAGATCAGGAGAAGTCAAGGTCATCTATGGTGATGGTGATGAAGCGATCGCTGTCAAGGTCATCGAACCCAACGGTGTGGTTACAGATTACCCAATCGGGCCAGGACAAAATCTAGTAGTCACCGATGGCCAAACAATCACTGCGGGACAAACACTCACAGATGGGCCTGCAAATCCCCATGAAATCTTAGAAGTCTTCTTTAACCTTGGTTCGGAAGATGGAGTTTATGCTTGCGCCAGCCATGCTTTGCAGAAAGTACAAACTTTCCTTGTGAATGAAGTGCAACTAGTTTATCAATCTCAAGGGATTGATATTGCCGACAAACATATTGAAGTAATTGTCCGACAAATGACGGCAAAAGTCCGGGTCGATGATGGTGGTGACACCACGATGCTACCTGGTGAATTGGTAGAACTGCGTCAAATCGAGCAGGTAAACGAAGCTATGGCAATTACTGGTGGTGCAAGGGCGCAATATACTCCTGTACTACTGGGTATTACCAAAGCATCTTTGAATACTGATAGCTTTATTTCTGCTGCGTCCTTCCAAGAAACGACACGGGTCTTAACCGAAGCTGCGATCGAAGGTAAATCTGACTGGTTACGTGGTTTGAAAGAGAACGTGATTATCGGGCGGTTGATTCCTGCTGGTACAGGCTTTAATACTTATGAAGAATCTGGTATAGTCGAAGACTATACTGATTCTTTCAGCAATAGTGTCTTGGATGAAGTTGAAGATCCATTAGATATGGTGCTGGACGATCGCACAGCCCGTACCTACAACTTAGACTCTCCAACTCTAGGAATGGGAGAAGCTACTTATGGCGGTAGACCAAAGTCAATTTTGGATGATGATGATTTGATTCCTGATGAAATCAACGATCTGACAGAAGATGACGAAGACGGCTACGACGAAGATGATTTCGAGGACGAAGACGACGAATAAACTAGCGTAGTCATAAATATAGGTGGGGATGTAGCCGAATTCACTATATCCCCACTTTTTATTAGCCTGTCTGTAATATTGAGAAAAAACTAACAATACCAATTTATGAAACCTGAGCAAGAATTCGCATAAACGTCCATCTTGAAAAGAGGAGTTTTTCAAAAAGGACATTATGTAGGTTGGGTTACACTCCGTTCCACCCAACCTACAAAACTACAGTTCTCAAAGTAGACGTGGTTTAACTATCTTCTACTTACATTCTGAGAAAAATCTATGTTGTTAAATTAGTGACAGAAATCCCATGATTATTTGTAGGAAGATAAATTAAGTATATCTACTCTGTGAGTTTTTAGTTTAGGTAATTTGCAAACACTTGCTGAAAATTGATCTGGTTCTTATGAAGATATAAATTTTGATTTGACTAGAGAGTATTTATGAAAGCCTCTTTATATTTTGTTTTCACCGCTAGAAATACGTTAAAATTAGGTACTCGATAAATTTAGTTATCTCATTCACCACCCGTTATCAAGTGGTTGCAATAGCCTGAAATTTAGTGTGTCCTCAAATGATATGTATTGATAGAGGTAATCAAGTGTGAACAGGTAAACTCTAAAGCTCAAAATATAGACATCCTGGTATTTGTGTCTATACAGTAATTTTAGCTACTAAATTAAAAACATAGGCAAAAAGTATACTCAGAGCCTACCTATGCAATCAAAAGCCGATTAAATGTGAAAACCAACCATATCCCAAATTTAGGGATATGACGAATAATAAACCAAGTTAACAATTGGCTTGCTTACTGTTGAGAGCAAATAGCCAAAATTTTCTGAGTCATGCTCAAATAGCCGAAAATCAACCAGAATAACCATAATTTAGTGGCCTTTGTAAAGAATTTTATGCTACAAACCTTGGAAGTATCAAAAAAATCCAGGTTAAGCTAGAAAAGAGAGTTAGTGTTAGCTACCCTTCCCCCTTGGGGCAAGAAGCAAAGCTCATTCTCAAGCGGGAATATTTTAAAGTTGGCATTGTCCTTACTCCATGCTGCGAATCATTACTCAGCAGGCAGACGTCAGATCAGAATTACAAAGGATCTGCGATCGCACCAATGACGAACAGGTACTTCATAAAGAAGCAACAGTGCGGGAAGTGTTGCAAGCGGTGAAGCGCCAAGGTGATAAAGCTGTACTGCATTACACAGAAGAATTTGACCATCAAATTCTCAAACTAGAAGAACTACGGGTTACAGGATCAGAAATAGATGCTGCTTATCAACAGGTCTCGAAAGAACTGGTGGAAGCAATTAGATTGGCTTGTCGCCAAATCGAAGCGTTTCACCGCCAACGAGTTCCAAAAAGCTGGGTAAACTTTGAAGATGACGAAATAGTTCTCGGTAAACGGTATACACCTGTAGACCGAGCAGGAATATACGTACCTGGCGGTCGTGCAGCATACCCAAGTACCGTGTTAATGAATGCAATTCCAGCCCAGGTAGCGGGAGTACCCCGTATAATTATGGTGACTCCACCAGGAGCAAGTAAAACAATTTACCCATCAGTGTTAGTAGCCGCCCAA
Source organism: Pelatocladus sp. BLCC-F211 (assembly GCF_041928655.1). NCBI lineage: Bacteria > Bacillati > Cyanobacteriota > Cyanophyceae > Nostocales > Hapalosiphonaceae > Pelatocladus > Pelatocladus sp. BLCC-F211. Next base: position 24,706 of record NZ_JBHFLM010000144.1, read on the forward strand.
GAAGTTGGGTTACAAGAAATTTATCGTGTCGGGGGAGCGCAAGCGATCGCAGCTTTAGCCTATGGCACAAAAACAATTCCTAAAGTTGATGTCATCGCTGGCCCAGGTAATATTTATGTAACCTTGGCAAAAAAACTCGTCTATGGCACAGTCGGGATTGATTGTTTGGCAGGACCAAGCGAAGTGCTGATTATTGCCGATGAAACTGCAAATCCCGTTCATGTTGCAGCAGATATGCTAGCACAAGCTGAACATGATCCAATGGCAGCAGCAATCTTGTTGACGACAGATCCGGCTTTAGCTAAAAACGTGCAAGTTGCTGTAGAAAGACAACTAATAGATCACCCCAGACGCACCCTCACAGAAAAAGCACTTGCCCACTACGGTTTAATTGTGATTGTAGAATCACTACAGGCAGCAGCTGAACTTTCTAACGAATTTGCCCCCGAACACCTAGAACTAGAAGTTGAAGATCCTTGGGCAGTGCTAGCATGGATTCGTCATGCTGGTGCTATTTTCCTGGGTTACTCCACACCGGAAGCCGTAGGAGACTACATTGCTGGTCCCAGCCATACCTTACCGACCTCTGGATCAGCTCGCTACGCTTCGCCACTAGGAGTCGAAACCTTCCTAAAACATTCAAGTATTATCCAGTACTCACAAACTGCCTTGGAAAAAGTAGCGGGTGCAATTGATGCATTAGCAGCAGCTGAAGGTTTACCCTCTCATGCTAATTCAGTCAAACGGCGAATTCAAAAAGAGGAATAAATCATATTGTTGGTTGTTAATAGTTGATAGTTGGTTGTTAGCCTCACAAACAAGAATTATTAAATTTTCTCCAGACTTTTGACAAAAATCAAATTGTAGTATCAAACTTAAAATTTAAGCCTACATTAACCTTAGTATAATTTTGAAAATAATCAATTTTAATCGCAGGGGTTTGCACTTTTGGAGATACAAGCCGTGCTAAAGACTATTTTGGTTGCTCTAGACTCTTCAGGCATTGCAGAGCGGGTCATTGAGACTTTAAACGATTTAGTATTACCAAAAGACAGCAAGGTTGTCCTTTGTCATGTTTTTCCTCCCCCTGACTCAGAAATGCAACTAGCTGCTGATCGCCCTCACTCAGATTCCCAAGTTCTTTCTTCTTTACAGGTTGAAAAACTATTACAATCCTACCAAACGCAGTTGCCTGTTGCTAGTGAAATAGAATTAGTCACCGGCGATCCAGCAGAAGAAATAATCCGCCTTGCCAACATTTACAAAGCTGATTTAATTGTGATCGGTAGTCGTGGATTGACTGGTATGAACCGAATTGTTCAAGGTTCAGTCAGTAGTCAAGTAGTAGAAGAAGCCCATTGTTCTGTGTTGGTGGTTAAGCCAAGGTGACATAAGCAGGGGAGAAAATAAGCACATTAGCGCCCGATTTCGACGTCTTCGAGGATACCGAGTGCGTCGGGGACAAGCACAGCTGCCGAGTAGTAGGCGGTAACAAGGTAGGAGATGATCGCCTTTTCGCTGATACCCATGAATCGAACGGATAAGCTGGGTTGGTATTCGTCGGGGATACCAGTTTGATGTAGACCGATGACACCCTGATCTTCCACACCAGTACGTATTATAAGGATAGAACTGGTCTGGTTTTTGGTAATCGGGATTTTGTTACAGGGAAGAATGGGTACATTGCGCCAAGTGATTACCTTGCTACCATCCATGTCGATGCTTTGTGGGTAGATACCCCGCCGATTGCACTCCCGACCGAAGGCGGCGATCGCACGGGGATGAGCGAGGAAAAACTTTGACTTCCTCCGGCGGGTGATCAATTCATCAAGGTCATCGGGGGTGGGGGGACCGCTACGGGTGTAGATACGTTGTTTCAAATCAGCATTGTGTAGCAACCCAAATTCTCGGTTATTGATCAACTCGTATTCTTGCCGTTCCCGCAATGCCTCGATCGCCAGCCGCAATTGTTCCTCGGTTTGGTTGTACGGTTCGTTGTACAGATCCGAAACGCGAGTGTTGACCCGCAACACACTCTGAGCAACACTCAACTCATATTCACGGGGCGAGAGTTCGTAATCAACGAAAGTCCCTGGTAACTGAGTTTCCCCAACATGACCCAAAGACAACGCGATCAAAGCTTCGCCGTACTTGTTCTGTGGTTGTGCGGCACGAGTCCGGAATTGCTCAACCTGCGCCTGCAACGCCTCTGATTGGTTGAGCAGTTCCCGAAACGCCTGTTGTGGTAGCGCCAATACCGTGCATTGGGTGACAGCCTGAAATGTGAACTTCCAACTGCTTTCTGACTCCACCAAAATCTGATCACCGAAATGGTCGCCGTCCGACAGCATATCCAACAGAGGCTCATCACCATACTTACCAACAGCCATCCTGTTGACCTTACCATGAGCGATCAAGAACAGCCGCTCTGCTGGCTGACCTGACTGCACTATAATGTCACCAGGTGCGAACTCCTGTTGCACAAACCTACTCGCCAATGCGCTCAACACCTCAGTGTCGTTAAACCCTCGCAGCAACGGCAACTGACAAAGTTCCTGGGGAATCACCTCCACCACCGCTCCGGTGTTGGTGAAAGTCAACCGCCCATCAGCCACAGTATAGGTCAACCGACGGTTTACCCGATAGGTGCCACCTTGGGTCTGTACCCAGGGCAACATCTTCAACAACCACCGCGGTGTAATTTCCTGCATCTGCGGTGCAGATTTGGTTGTCTTCGCTAAATTTCTGGCAGCGCCTGTACTCAAACTCAGTTGAGGTTGTCCGCTCTCAACATCTAAACCCGAATCATTAGAATAGGTCATTACCTCATCCTCTAGTTACTAACAAAAGTACCCGTCCTAATAGACTGGGTGTAGGGGGGTAGAAATTTTTGCCCAAAGCCCTACACCCCTACACCCCTGTTAACTTAATCTCTCAGAAATCTTTAGCGACCGATTTCGACATCTTCGAGGATGCCGAGTGCGTCAGGTATGAGAACTGCTGCGGAGTAGTAGGCGGTAACGAGGTAGGAGATGATAGCCTTTTCGCTGATGCCCATGAAGCGGACAGACAGACTGGGTTGGTATTCATCGGGGATACCAGTTTGATGTAAACCAATTACTCCTTGTTTTTCCAAACCAGTGCGGAGCAAGAGGATGGAACTGGTGCGGGTATTGGTGACGGGAATCTTGTTGCAGGGGAAAATTGGTACGCCGCGCCAAGCTGTAACCTGAGCGCCATTCACATCTACGCTGGTTGGATAGACACCTTGGCGATTGGCCTCCCGACCGAAGGCAGCGATTGTACGGGGGTGAGCCAGGAAGAATCCCGGCTCCTTCCATACTGTCGCCAGCAATTCATCCATATCGTCAGGGGTGGGTGCGCCGGTGCGGCTTTGGATGCGCTGTTTGAGATCGGCGTTGTGCAGTAGCCCAAATTCGCGGTTGTTGATCAACTCGTGTTCTTGACGTTCCCGTAATGCCTCGATAGTCAACCGCAGTTGTTCTTCCGTCTGGTTGTACGGTTCGTTGTACAGATCGGCTATTCGGGTACTGACTCGCAAGACGGTTTGGGCGATGCTCAACTCATATTCCCGTGGTGCAAGTTCGTAATCGGCGAAGGTTCCCGACAATGCAGTCTCTTGCGGATGATTGGTTGCCACCTCAATGGCAGCTTCACCGTCGCTAGTTTGTGGCTGTCCGAGGCGGGCGCGGAACGCCTCAACATGGGATTGTAACGCCTCGGATTGACCGATCAGCTGCTCAAATGCCTGTTGGGGCAGCGACAACACTATGGTTCTAGTAACGGCCTTGAGCGTATACTCCCAAGTGTCCTGTGACTGCACCACGGTTTCATCACCACAATGATCGCCGTCGGCTAGCACATCCAACACGACTTGCTCACCATACTTCCCAAGACCAATCTTGTTCACCTTTCCATGAGCAATCAGGATCACCCGATCAGCAGGCTGGCCAAGTTCGACAATGACATCATCTGGAGCGTACTCTTGCTGCACAAACTGGTTCGCCAACGAGGTTAACACATCAGTGTCCTCAAACCCCCGCAGTAATGGCAGCTCAGTAAGTTCCTGGGGAATCACCTGTACTGCTGCTCCAACGTTCGTGAAGCTCACTCGCCCATCACCGACGGTATAGGTCAACCGACGGTTAACGCGATACACACCACCTTTCGTTTGTACCCAGGGCAACAGTCTCAACAACCACCGGGAGGTAATTTCCTGCATCTGCGGTGCAGATTTGGTTGTCGTTGCTAAATTTTTGGCTGCGGCTGTACCCAAGCTTAACTGGGGCTGCTGACCTTCTACATCGATATTGCGATCGCTAGAATATGTCATGACTTAATACTCCTACTTTTTTGTTAGTAAAAAAACGGTTTTACTCGAGCGAATGCTGACAAAGAAACCCAAATCAGCAAAATCTGTTCTCCGACAAAAGGATTTGATCAGAACGACTGAATATTGGTAAAAGGACTTCCGCTACTGAAAAACGATCTGATACGTGTAGCCGAGGTACCCAGACCTCTAGAACCGTTAAGCAGCCGCACTAATGGCGAAGCACTATTACGCAATTCAAATTCCTTATAGCGGTCTACAGTGATATGCCATCTCATTACACCGCACATCCACTGTTCTAATTTTTCAACATATCTCAGCAATTTCTCGCGGGTACTTTCATCCAGGTTGAAATCATCAAATAGAGCAGGTAATTCGGTGGCAACAATGTGTTGAAACTGTTGCGCCCGCGCCGTCATCAAATTGTTTACAATTTCGACAGCCTGGGGAATATCGCAGTTGAGGAAATTCTGCACAACCAGTACACAGTTATGAATTTCGCCCTCGAATTCGATTTCTTTCTGGTAGGAAAAGATATCGTTGGTGAAACAGGCAAAATCGGCAGCGGAATTCTCCAGCGATCGCATTGGCCTACTGTAGTAAATCTCCATCGGGATCTCGCTGCCCTGAGATAGTCGAGACAGGCTCATGGTCAAATCTGAGCCAAATGTCTTCCGACGCATCTCAATATAATCGATTGGGTCAGGAATCCGATTTTGGATCTGGTTGGCAAGTTCCCACACCCAACTGTCAGTCATGTCCTGAATCGCGCGGCGGAACTCTGTCCGGGCGGTGGGAGACATCGGCCCTGCGGTACGAGACCAAATCTCTGCCAAGCCTCGTTCTACTGGATTAGTCGGTACGGCGGGGGGAGTAGACTCATCGATAGGCATGAACGCCCCTAGTCTGGCATTGAACACTTTTGCCCCAATTAGGTCTCGGTTATTTCCGTAGATGGCAGGGAAGTAATCGTCGGCATAGGTTCCCCATACCAGCCAACAGGCAGTGAGATTTAGCTCATGGGCAGTTCCCTGCGGATGGATTAAGGCTCCGCATAAAGCCACGTCAGCCACATCAAATTTGTGGTCATTCCAGATAAAAGCATCCGGAATTCCCGGTAGCGATTCCAGCATCCCCATTTGTCGCGCCCATTCCTTAGAATGTTTTCGCGCCTCATCCAGATTAGGATTTAAAGTAGTGGAGAACGGCATATAAAACTTTGGCAGTTTCACTGGCCCCACAGGCTTGTATGGCGTATGAGTGAAGCTCTTGAACCGTCCCAAACCCAGAGTACCGTATAACGATTCAATCCGCACCCCTGATATGCCTAGCCCAGTTGGCCCGCCCAGAATGAACGTAGGGGTTGAACCACGCCCCGCTTCTTTGTTCATGTAGCGGCTAGACCTCATGTGCCACTCATGACCCCCAGATTGCCAGTCCTGAAGTCCTTTGATATACAGCAGAACGTTTGTCCGCTCTGCGAGATCGACTCCGTACTCCTCAAATAGGAAGGGTAACTCAGTGACAGCAGTGTTCTCAAATTGCTGTAACCGCGAGGTTAACAGTTCATTGGTGAGGTTGGCTGCTTCCTGGGGACTGATATTCAAGAAGCGCTCCAGGACTAATACACAGTTAGAATTTTCTCCTTCATCTTCTACTTCTCTCTGGTAGGAGAATAGGTCGTTGCGGAGATGCACTCCATCAGCAAATGTGTCTTTGAGTACCCGCATCGGTCGAGTGGCGGCAATTTTTGCCGGAACTTCGACAAATACGGCGTGTTCTACCAAATCCGCTGACCAGGGTGCGCCGCCGACTTTGCGCCGCATTTCGATGTATTCAATGGGGTTGGCAATCCGATCTTGGTTGATGTTGGCAAGTTCCCACATCGATTCTTCTAAGAGGTGTTTGGTACTCTCAAAGAACCGCCGTCGCCATTCCACAGACTTAGTAAAAGCGCTACGAGACCAGAGGTTTAACAAACCGCGCTCTACTGGATTGCTGGGAACAGGAGGAGTTTCGTTAGGGAAAATTGGCATGAATGCGGGCAGTCGATCAAGATACTCCTTTGCCCCTGCCATATCTTGGGTGCGCTTATATATCTCTAGGAAGTGATCATCGAAGAAGAACACCCAAACATACCAATCAGTTACTAGGTCAAGCTCCGTCCCTGGCGCGTCTGGGTGGGTATAGGAGCAAAGCAAGGCGTAGTCGTGGGCATCGAAGGTGCGCTCGTTCCAGATAGGTTCGCCTTGGGCTTCTTCTTTTGAGCCAAGTATCCCCATTTCGTAGGCCCAAGCTTTAGAATGTACCCGTGCCGCTTCCAGGTTTGGGTTCAGCCGCGCTGGCCAAGGCATGTAAAAATCAGGCAGTTCAAAGGGTTGCATGAGCTGCGTGTAACCTCCTCTGGGGTCTTGTTAATGTTTTCATTCGTAAAGATATTTGTGCCGAGGTAACTCGACTGATTAGCAAGCTAATTTATATATTTAGTTAGCACAAAGAAAGGGTATTGATAATATTAAAAACCTTGTTTTTTGTGTGCAGCTTTATTTTTTTAATTTGAATTTTAAGAGTGTATTTTGCGAATTAACTGAACATTACTGAAAACAGAATACACTTGTCAAGCCTTTTAAAAATAATTTTTTTGCATCAAATTACAAAACTAAATATCTCATAAATCATTGCTAATTCTCTCAGACAGTTAAGACATTTAAGACAGTTAAGAAAAAAAATTATTCAATAAATCATCTCGATATTTTGTGTATGATAGATGTATTGCACAAATAGTTTGATGTTTTTGTAAATACTATTTAATCTAGGTTACTAGTTAGTAATAGGTACAAATAAACAAAGTAAAATCTCCTGCAAAGACAAACTCTGAGGGGAAAATGATTGAGAAATTATTGCTTATTGCTTGGTTGAATTGCTGCTCAAGCGTCACCTAATTGCTGATATCGCCTAACTCTACCACCAGGGATGTGAATTCGCACATTTTGCCGCCATGCACAGTCTGAAACCCCTTACACCCTAAAAGCAGTATTTTTTAGGGAGGGGCTGTGGAATCGATCCAAAATCTAAGATTCCACAGCAATCTGCTGTATCTGTAAAGTCAATCCAAAATCTATAGACGCGTAGCCACTCCGTATCTACCCGCAGGGTAATCCAAAATTCTGTTAGAGGTTGACTTTAGCTAAGTAAACTCACCGAACCAAGAATCTCTGTGGCTTTTAACCCAAAGAAATGTCAAGATTGACTTATCCGCTCATCAAAGTAAAACCTTGTCAGGATAATTTCTCAACCTGTGATACTGGATGAGTCGATTCTAATTTGACTTGTATGGGCTACACTTGCCTGTGGTTAGGTGATCATGCCAAAATCTAAAAAGAGCAGCAATCAACAAATTAATTTTAACGATACACAATATTACTTAAACCGTGAATTAAGCTGGATAGAGTTCAACAGTAGAGTATTGCATGAAGCTCTAGACCCACGTACGCCTCTTTTAGAACGCCTCAAGTTTTTGGCTATCTTCAGTGCCAACTTAGATGAGTTCTTCATGGTACGTGTTGCAGTTTTAAAGCAACAAGTAGAAGCAAAAGTTAGCCAACTAAGTTTTGATGGTCGCACACCACAACAACAGTTAGATGATATTAGTTTTTTCCTGCGTCCTCTGGTAGCTCAACAACATCAGCATTTTGAGCAAGTACTACGACCTGTGTTGGCAAATCACGACATCCATATTTTGGATTATATAGATTTAACAGAAAAACAGCGCAAATATTTAGACAATTATTTTGAAGAACAAGTCTTTCCCGTTATTACTCCCTTAGCTGTTGACCCTAGCCATCCTTTTCCCTACATTTCTAATCTCAGTTTAAATTTAGCAGTAGTAGTTAAAAATCCAGAAACTGAAGAAGAATTTTTTGCCAGAGTTAAAGTCCCGAAAGTTTTGCCCCGATTTTTGCCTTTACCGTCCGAGTTAGGAATTCAACGTCATGGCAAACCAGCTCTGTGGACTGGTGTACCCTTAGAACAAGCGATCGCTCATAATTTAGAATCCCTATTTCCAGGGATGAACATTCAAGAATATCATCCTTTTCGCATTACTCGTGATGCTGATTTGGGCCTAGAAGAAGATGAAGCCGACGATTTGCTAATTTTCATAGAACAAGAACTGCGAAAAAGGCGAGTGGGTGGTAATCCTGTGCGATTAGAAATTCAATCCCAAACTCCGGAATTCATACGCAATCGATTGTTGCAAGATTTGGAATTAAGCGAGAGCGATGTCTATGAGGTAGATGGACTTTTGGGACTCAGCGACTTAATGTATTTTATGTCTTTGAGCGTCCCAGCAGAACTAAAAGATCCTCCTTGGCAGTCTGTTGTACCCCCTCGCCTGCAACGCATTCGGGAAATAAATCTCGCTTCCGAAGCCCTAGAAATAGAAGAAGGCAAAGATTTTTTTGCTGTGATTCGAGAACGGGATTTACTTGTACACCATCCCTATCAATCTTTTTCGGCGTCTGTGGTGCGCTTTATTACCAGTGCTGCCCATGATCCGAATGTTTTAGCAATTAAGATGACTCTTTACCGTACCTCTGGTGATTCACCCATTGTTAATGCCTTAATTGCTGCTGCTGAAAATGGCAAGCAAGTATCTGTATTGGTAGAACTGAAAGCGCGGTTTGATGAAGAAAATAATATCTATTGGGCAAAACGTTTAGAAAGCGTCGGAGTTCACGTAGTTTACGGTTTAGTCGGTTTGAAAACCCACTCTAAAATTGTCATGGTTGTGCGGCGTGAGCAAGAGCGTATCCGTCGCTACGTTCATATCGGTACTGGTAATTATAATCCCAAAACAGCACGCTTGTATACAGACATAGGATTGTTTACTTGTCAAGAAGAATTGGGAGCAGATGTGACAGATGTATTCAATTTCTTGACAGGATACTCACGGCAAAAGTCTTATCGTCAATTATTAGTCGCACCTGTAAATTTACGCGATCGCTTTATTGGACTGATCCAAAGAGAAATTGAAAATGCTCAAAAAGGATTTTCCGGGCGTATCGTTGCCAAAATGAATTCCCTTGTTGACCCACAAATCATCTCTGAACTTTACAAAGCTTCCCGCGCCGGTGTGCAAATCGATTTAATTGTGCGGGGTATTTGCTGTTTACGTCCAGACATTAAAGACATCAGCGAAAACATTCGCGTTATTAGTATTGTGGGTCGGTTTTTAGAACACTCCCGGATTTTTTATTTCTATAATAATGCTCAAGAAGAAATTTATATTGGCAGTGCTGATTGGATGCCACGAAACTTGGATCGACGAGTAGAAGTAATTACCCCCATCTTAGATCCAGATATTGCTAAAGATTTGCAGGAAATTTTAGGCATCATGTTGGCAGATAATCGCCAAGCCTGGGAGTTACAAGCAGATGGCAGTTACATTCAAAGGCGTCCTGGTGAGGATTGTCCGGAAGCTAGTTCGCAAAAAACTCTCATGTCTATGGCTTTAAATCCACCAGCGATCGCCTCAAACTTGATGAATTCAAGAAAGAGTTATGTCTATCCTGACAAGTAGTTAGACAATTTTATTCGGAAAAATTAATATTACTAAATATTAATATCTCACTAATCTGGGAAAAAATTGAATTTATTCAACCATTGGATAGAGTTAGTTTTTGTAGTTATTCTCATAAACTATAAAGGTTGTTGTGCATTAACTTTATAGTTTGCTTGGATGTTAATGTTGTCTTGTGAGTCTTCTACCTTGCGCGTTCTAGTGGTTGATGACCATGAACTGACTCGCTTAACTTTACAATTAATATTTTCTGCACAAGAGAATATTCAAGTTGTAGGTTTAGCTAGTAACGGTCAAGAAGCCATAGAAATGGTTAAGCGCCACAAGCCTGATGTAATTATTCTGGACTTGCAAATGCCAGTTATGGATGGCTGGAGTGCGTCTAGTGAAATTAAAGCTATTGCTCCCAATACTCAGATTATTGCCTACTCATCAGTGGATGACTATAAACTTGTTGAAGGAAAAGCAAGAGCTTGTTTAGACGCTGTTTGTAAAAAAGATGTACCTACCACCGAACTAGTTTCCTTAGTTAGGCAATTAGGTCAAGGGACTATTAATGGTACTATTGCTGGATAAAGGATACAGCCAAAACTGTTGGAATTACTAAAGTTGCTCATCAGGGAGTCGGGAAGCTTGGAAGCGATGGCAAAGAAGTCGGTAGAACCGGAATAATTGGTTGCTACCGACGTAGTTGTTTTTTTGTTAGGGGAACAGGGATCGGGGATCGGAGATTTACTTAGCAGCAAACCCATGATCCGTCAGTGTGCATCGTGGTCGATTTTTCATCCCCTGGTGTGAGCTATTGGCTGGAGGATATAGCTTAATTAAGATTCTGTATCTGGAAAGGTGCGTCTATATTCATCGATTAATTCATCCATTTCTTCCAAAGCTTGATTCACGTCTATTTTTAAAGTTCCTAAGTTTGGTTGCTCCAGTAAACTCATTAGATACTCACGCTTGCTTTGAATTTGGGCAATTCTTTCTCTGATGGTTTGTGCATCCATAATTTTTTGCTTCTGTTTGGGAATATGTTCAAATTCAAAGTTAACTCAAAAAAACAAACACTTTTAACTATTCTCTTCACTAATCTGTTGGCGATCGCAGATGATAATAAAACTGGTGCTAAGAAAAAATATAAAAAACTAAGTCATGTTACGCCAAGTTTCTCTGGGAACGCTGGGTTTAACCATCGGTGGTATCTTAACCATCATCGGCTTCATCGCCTACGCTAACGATAACGCTACTCTCAATCTCGTGGGATTTTTTTACGGGATTCCGCTGCTGCTAGGAGGATTGGCCCTAAAAGCTAATGAACTCAAACCTGTACCCTTCAGTCAAGCTACTACACCAACTGTTTTGGCATTACGCCAACAGCAAGCAACTCTAACTCAAAATAAAATTCGCCAAGATTTGACTCGTTATTGCTACGGTCAAGATGTTCATTTTGATCGTGCTTTATCCTACTTAGGTTTGACTTCTTCAGATCAGGAACTACCAGTGATCACAGGTTTACGAGAAGAAGAAATTAACGGAAATTATGCCTTAATATTAGAATTTGATTCGTCAGTCATACCAATTGATGTGTGGCAGCAAAAACAAGAGAAAATGATCAATTATTTTGGCCCTGGAGTCGATGTAAAAATCACACAACCAAAAGAAGATACTATTGAACTAACGCTGATTGCAGATAAAGAATAGTCAATAGTCAATAGTCAGTAGTCAATAGTCAATAGTCAGTAGTCAAAATGCTTGACAACGGACAATGGACTATTGATTAAAATTTATTTTTCTAAGCGCACTGCATACCATTGTAAATATTTTCCAAGACCAACATCTAGTTCACAACTGGTATCAAGCAAATATTTAGCTCTTTTTTCAATAGAATCCAAAGAACGCAGATCAGGTGATAAATCTTGAGAATTGAGTTGTTGAAGAACTTCTGTTAATTTTTCTAATAATTCTGATGCAGTCAGAAACTGTTCCTCTTGATTTGTTTCTAAAACAACAAAATTATCTTGTTGATACATTAAATTATCTGGCATAAAACTTATCGATAAATCTTAAATATAACTATAGCAATATATAGCAATTCTATCTGATTTGTGAACATCGAGAGAGGCAGCCCCCCAACTTCTACCCTACCCTGCTGGAAGCTGACGCAACGAGGGAACGGTAAGCCACTTCTGGGTGTCTACAAGAAGTCGGAGAGCTTGTTGTTCACAAATGATTTAGGGATGCTATGTGAATATGCGTTTGAAGTTTTCAAAAAAAAATAGTAATTGCTCGTTTGTAGTTGGGAAATATAAATAGTAATGTTTCCCTACCTTGCAAGTGCGTGATAGGAGTTGCAAGGTACAAACAGCCTTTAGATACCATAGGATTAATCTATGTCAATCATTGACCTACCACGACCAGTGGACTACCGCATCCGGTGCGTCAACAACTGCCTCTCATTTCTATGTTGACCAAGCCCTTTGATGCTCGAATCATCGGTACAAGCCCTCCCCTTAACACCAATTTGGGGAATGGGGGCTGGGAGAATTGATAAGCTTGATTACATCATCTGTATTCAGGCATTATTAAACAATAGTGCTGTTTTTACAAAAAAAAAGGCAAAATTTTTACAATTTGCGTCATTAAAGCCCTAAAAAATGACTATTAAACGCTATTGCTTCTACTTTATATAAAATTCAACTCATGTTAGGGATAGGCATTTCCAATAAACCTCCTTTGATTCTCGTGGCTGATGACGATACGATCATGCGACTTCTGTTGCGTGAGGCTATGGAGCAAGAAGGCTACCGAGTAGTCGAAGTTAGTAATGGTAAAGAGTGTTTGGATGCTTATACTGCCGTCAAACCTGATTTAATTTTGCTAGATGCTGTCATGCCTATCATGGATGGCTTTACCTGCTGTCAGGAATTGATGCAAATAGCCAAGAAAAATTTAGTATTAGCACTTGCATCCCTTGATAGCGGATCTGGTTTTAGCAATAGCTTAATTTCTACATTATGGGATCGCACTCCCATATTAATGATTACAGGATTAGATGATCCTGACTCAGTAGATCGTGCTTTTGAGGCTGGAGCTAGTGATTTTGTAACTAAGCCCATTCACTGGGCAGTATTGCGCCGACGGGTGAGAAAGCTGTTACAACAAGGACAGGTATATAAACAGTTGGAAGCAGCCAATCAAGCTTTGCAACAGCTTGCTCACGAAGATGGCTTAACTGGGCTGGCTAATCGTCGCCGCTTTGATCAATATCTTAATTCTCAATGGTTGGAGTTAGCACAGCAGCGATCGCCCATATCATTAATCTTATGCGATATCGATTTTTTTAAACTTTACAACGATAAATATGGTCATCCTGCTGGCGATGTATGCTTGCAAAAGGTGGCAAATGTTTTAAAGGACACAGCCCAAAAATATCAGGATTTAGTTGCACGTTATGGTGGTGAAGAATTTGTTGTGATTTTGCCTTACACTCATGCTGCTGGTGCAGTTCATGTTGCAGCAGGAATGCAGGCTGGAGTGAGGGATTTAGAAATATTGCACTCTGGATCTGCTGTTAGTCAGTTTGTGACTCTTAGTTTAGGAATCGCTACTATTATTCCTAATTTTGAAACTTCACCTTTAGCTTTGATTGAGGCAGCTGATAATGCACTTTACCAAGCAAAAGCAGAAGGACGCAACCGCATTATCATTAAGCAGATATAGGAGGATCGGGGATTGGGGATCGGGGATCGGGGATCGGGGATCGGAAAGACAAGTGAGACAAGGGAGAATTATTTAACAAGTCTTTTCCCAATACCCCATGCCCCATGCCCCATGCCCAATGCCCCATGCCCCATGCCCCATGCCCCATGCCCAATTATCAATTACCTAAGTTAGCTTTTTGTATCATTTGAGTGAGTCGGTCAATTAATCGCACTTCTTGCTTACTGTCTTCTAGCATTTTTGCTACAGTAATAGCCCTTTCATAAAAATTACGGGCGGTTGGGAAATTACCTATTTGCTCGTATAACTGAGCATAAGATTCAAAAGATTTTAATTCTTCTTGTCGATTTTGTAATTCTTGAGCTAGTGTTAATCGCTGCTGTAACAAATCAAAAGCACGTTCATAGCGTCCCACCGAACCGTGAGCAGTCACTAAACCATCAATAGCTCGTAATTCGTTCACGCGATCGCCACTATATTTTGCAATCCGTAGTGCTGATCCGTAAGTCCCGATTGTACCTTGATAATCTCCTGCTGCTAGATAGGTCTCACCTAGATTATTCAGAGTATTAGCCTCACCGATGGGATCACGAACCTGACGCCGGAAAGTTAAAGCATTTTCATAAAGTTTGATGGCTTTATTGTAATTTCCTAACCTCGCATTTGCTAGCCCCAAATTACTCAAAGATAATCCTTGACCTTCAAGATTTTTTACATGGCGAGCAATTTCCAGAGCTTCTGTGAGAGTTTGCAAACTAGCAGTGGGTTCGCCTTGTTGCAACAATAGTGTACCTATATTATTCAAGGCGAAGATTTGACTTTGAAAGTCATGGGTATCACGAGCGATCGCTAGGCGTCGGCGTATGGCGTCTTCTGCTTCTTTGTAACGACTCAATTGGACATAACCTCTACCGAGGTAATCATAAATTAAACCCTGGGCATTGAGATCACCAATCGCATGATAAATTGAGAGTGCTTGTAACCAAGACTCGATTGCTTTGTCAGCTTTGCCAGAAGCCTGTTGCTGCTGACCAATTCGCATTAAAGTATCTGCTTGATTTGTTGATTGTTGGACTACAGATTTATCTATCTGACGATGGAGTTGTTCAGTAATATCCGCACCATTCGCCGCTATGGGTTGAAATATAAAACTAGCAACTAAAAACGGCCAGGAGGAGGAATAAAAAGGTATCAAATTCAATTTTTTCATAAAATTTGACCGTTAAATTACGGTTTTAAGAAGAATGTGAACTAATTTAATTTTTTATACTACCAAACACACATTCTTTAGTGGTTTCTACGCAATAGCAGGCGGCAGTAAATTTTCACCCAAGTAGATAGCACGAATATCTGTTGGTAATTTATCCTCTAGCATACGATAACCTTCTTGGAGAAAATTAGCTACTTTGCTGGGGGCGATCGCTTCTCCTTCAGCTTGTAGATAGGCGGCAATTCTGGTTTCGCTCCAGTGGAAGGTTTGAGCCATCAACACCATCAAGCGTAATATTGGTGTCATTTGATCGAGTGCTTGTTCTAAATAACACCATAAAGGTACAGAAGTTGCTTTGAGGGAATAATGAATTGCTTCCGTCGGAGGAAGTTCTATCTCGTTGATACAGCAAGCAGTCTGATCGATTAGCCAATTTTGTAAAGTCAGGCTTTCCCTACCAGGTTGAGTGCTACCGAGATTAAATCCACCCAATTCATAGTAGATATGTCGCCAAGTGAGGGCAAATAAATAATCTGCTTGCACAGGCGATCGCGCCGAATGACGAATCACTGTATAAACTATGGGGCTATAACGGCAAAAAATAGCTGTAAAGTATCTTCCCGACTCTGGATGTTGCTGGAACAACCTGACGAGTTCTGGATCAGTGTGATGGAACAGTGACTTCACTAGGGGATGATTAGCTTCAGGAAAATGAGGTATTTGCACAGTCCGAATCAGCTTATGTTGTTAGAATTAATTTAGCAATAGCAATCTTTAGTAATTCATCGCATAGTCTGTTGGTGTAAGCCTGTTTTTGAGCTAACACCAAGGTAAACTACCACTTGGTACACTAGAAATAAAGACTTTATTTAAGTCATAATTTACAAAACAAAAGCGGCTCCCTTATATATAATTCCCGATTCTGTTCATGTTTATAGCAAGTGTGACATCATTCTTGGTTAATACGTATATTTTTGGCTCTTTTTTGCCTTCCATACCACTAGATAGCCTTTTTTCTACTCAAGGCATAATGGTGATACTACTAGCAGCCTACGCTGGCGCCATGTGGATGTTCCTTACCAGTGCGCCAAAGGTATATACCGTTATGGTGTCGGATCTGGAAATTGCACGACAGTTGTATGAAGGACTCCTGGATTTACCAGCAGCAGAAGTACCGCTACACTACTACTACAATTATGAACAAACTATAGGTGCAACAGGAGTTGATCCGCTTTATTTAGGAAGCAGCCCTTCTTTTGCTAATAAAATGTCGAATGCAAGTGAAGGACTTTGGTATCAACTTAAGAAAAACATTCAGTTGCATGTAATTACAGGAGCTAGTTTAGGCACCAAAAATCAACAACGCCACGTTTGCTTTGACCACGAATGTATGGAAATGATTTTAATGCGGGTAGAAGTGCGGGGGTTGAAATTCAAAATTCGCAGCAGAAAACCCTTAAACTTTTTGGTCAAAGATTACGAAGGGCGAATTATTGAGATGGCTGAAGTCGCGAATTAATATCTTTTAAGGAGTCCATTGTCAAAAGTCTACTAATTACCGATTATCAACCCCAACGGATAGTATAAGAGGATGTTGCTGATTTCATGTACGAAAATGATTTTAGGTGATTCCAAAACCCTTGTACCAGACGCGATATATCGCGTCTGGTACATCTAGATTCATCCCGCGATTCAGCAAAGCCTATAAGAGTTCAAGCGGATCTGATATAACATATCAATTTCCACCTACATTCATAGCAGCTAAAAAGGCTTTTTGGCTAACATCTTTGTAAACAGTATCTAAATATTTCATAGCTAGATCAGCAGCAGTTAAACTTGCAAGATTTTCCTCTTCTTTCGCAAGAGGAATTGAGCCTAAAACATCTAACACTGTTTCAGTAGTAGATGGCGCAATCACTACTAGAGAAGATTCTAATGGCTCATGATATTGCCAAAAAGATTCTAGATTTAAAGAATATTGAGTTTGTGAAACCAACTCTTTATCATCTGAAGTTTGGTCTGTTGTGACTTCAATTTTTGTACTACGTAACTGACGTAAATTGCTAATAATTTGCTCTTTGGTACGTCCCCGCAACTGAAAGAGTACAAAAGGATCTTCACTAAAGCGATCGCCTAACTGATAGTAAACTGCTGCAATATGTTTACAGGGATTTGCTTTATCAGGACAAGAACATCTACTGTGAACGTCAGATAGAGTAAAAGGAAATAGCGAAATACCATTAGCAGTAAAAACTTCTTCTATATTTTGTGGCATTTCTCCTGCTAAAAGTTTAGCTGCAAAAATTGCTTTTTGAGACATTGTTTCTACTACATAACCCCACTCTTCATCACTAAAAGAGTCAAGAGAAAGAGAAACTGTATAAGGTTCAGGTTCACTACCCTGCACCTTCGCTAATACCTTTGCACTCTCAAACTCAATACTAAGTACATTTCCTTGACGTGCATAGTTTCTACCACGCTCCAAACGCTTTTTAAAGCGATAGGAATCTAATAATTCTAGCCACCGTTGTGACCACCATTCTCGACTTGCTTGTAATGTGTAACTTGTCATTTGTCAATAGTCATTGGTCAATGGTCAAAATTTAGTGAGTGCTTAGTTGTTGGTTGTCCCCCTTGTCCTCCTTGTCCTCCTTGTCCTCCTTGTCCTCCTTGTCCCCCTTGTCCCCCTTGTCCCTCTTACCAATTTTTAATTTTTAATTTTTAATTTTTAATTGATAAGTCCCCGTTCTCCTTCACTCTGAATCTTCTTCCATCACTGCACTACGATCTAGTAGTAATAAATTACGGAGTTGGTTTGTATCGAGTTCAGTTAACCACTCTTCACCTGCACCCACAACTTGTTCAGCTAGTTGCTTTTTGCTTTCAATCATGTCATGAATTTTCTCTTCTAAAGTACCAGTACAAACAAATTTATGTACTTGAACATTGCGGGTTTGACCAATACGAAAAACTCGGTCTGTGGCTTGATTTTCTACTGCGGGATTCCACCAACGATCAAAGTGGAAGACGTGATTTGCACGGGTTAAATTGAGTCCGACACCACCAGCTTTGAGTGACAAAATCATGATTGGTGGCCCTTGAGGATCATGTTGGAAACGGTCAATCATTTCCTCGCGTTGTTTTTTGCTAGTACTACCATACAAAAAGAATATTTCTCGTCCTAGCTGTTGTTCTAAATAGGGTTTGAGTAGTTTACCCCACTCAGCAAATTGGGTAAAAATTAAAGCGCGATCGCCTTCTGATAAAACCTCTTCTAACATTTCCTGCAATCGCAGTAATTTACCAGATAACTGCGGTTCTAAGAGAGTAGTTTTTTTCAAATACTGGGCGGGATGATTGCAGACTTGTTTGAGTTTAACTAGTAAACCTAAAATCATCCCCCGACGCTGAATTCCTTCGGCTGTTTCAATTTCAGCAAGTGAATCTTCTACTACTTTTTGATACAGTTCTGCTTGTTCCAGACTCAGACCACAAAATACATTTATTTCCTGCTTTTCTGGCAAGTCTTGAATAATTTCACGGTCACTTTTTAAACGACGCAAAATAAACGGTTGCACTAATGAGCGCAATTGATTCAATGAAGAAGTATCTCCATATTTTTCAATTGGCATAGCAAAGCGTCGTTGGAAGAACTGCTTATTTCCTAAATATCCTGGATTGAGAAAATCCAAAATCGACCAGAGTTCTTGCAGCCTATTTTCTACAGGTGTCCCCGTTAAAGCAATCTTATAAGTTGCTTCTAATTGGCGTACTGCTTGAGATTGTTTTGCCTCTGCATTTTTAATATTTTGGGCTTCATCTAAAACAATTCCCTGCCAAGAAACAGCTTGTAATGACTTGATATCTCGGTGAATTAGCGCATAACTGGTAATTACCAAATCATGCTTGTTTGCTATTTCTGCAAATGCTTTACCTTTAGGGCGTTTATCACCGTGATATTGCCAAACTTTCAGCGTCGAGGCGAATTTTTTAACTTCTCTTTCCCAGTTTCCTAAGACTGAAGTTGGACAAATTAAAAGTGTTGGTTTTTCTAATGCATCTTGTTCTTTTAAATGTAGTAAAAAAGCGATAAATTGGATCGTCTTACCCAATCCCATATCATCCGCTAGACAAGCACCCAAACCCCAGCGTTCGAGAAATGTCAACCAAGCGACGCCACGCTGTTGATAGGGGCGTAACTCTCCTTGAAAATCGGCGGGTGTAGGTAAGGGTTCGACTGCTTTGTTATTTGTCAGGGTAGTAACCAACTCTTGCAATGCACCTGATGCTTCAAAGCTAACCACTGGTAATTTTTCAATTGTCTGGGTATCTCCCGTACTCAGACGCAAAGCATCTTCCAAGGAAAGGGTCATTTGGTCTTTGCGAGATGCAAAAAAAGCTTGAGCTATTTTGATATCTTGGGGGCGCAATTCTACCCACTCGCCGTTAATTTCAACTAAGGGACTATTCAACGCCACCAATCTGTCAAATTCTTTTTTGGAAAGAGTTTGTCCCCCAATTGCCAATTGCCACTGGAAATTTAGTAAACTTTGTAAACCCAAGCGTCTCTGTTTTTGATCTGGTGTTTGGGCAGAAATTTTCAAACCCAGACGGTTCGCCCATCCTTCCCGATTTGCCAAACTTGCAGGTAAAACTACACCTAAACCATTATCCTCAAGCCGTGCCTTCACCGACTTGATAAATTCGTAGGCTTGGATGGGGTTAAGGCGGCAAGATTGGGGATAAATGGTATCCATACTGGGTGTGATAATTGGATACAAGCGCGATGCTAATCCCAATCCGCGTAAAAATGTTTCTTGTGGTTGTTTAATAGTACGACCACGATAAACAAAGTTTTCAACTGAATGCTGCCATATTGTTTCTGCATCCACTAAAAATTCTGGATCATCTGGTGCTTGCAAAAAATACGCCAAAGTCCAATCTGTTTCGTCTGACTCTGGCGAATGCAGAACAAAAGCAGTACGAAACAGATTTTTTCCTGCCAGCTGGTATTGTAGCGGCATCGTCCAAGCTTTTAGCGCCGCTTCTAGTCGTTCCAAACCCATCGGTTCAGCGTTGACAGTACCTAGCGTACCTGTTAGAGACTGCAACCACTGGCGTATAGCTGATGGTATGGATACCATTACTCTTGCTTCAAGCACAGTTTGGCAACCAAACATTTCTCTGATTTGGGCATCAATCGTACTGTTGAGAAATTCCAGTAATAATTCTTGTGGTTCCACAGGGAAATTTACACTTAGTGAGGATTGAGAGTTATTGTCTATTTCTCCTTTCTCTTGATATGTCCGACATGCTAATGGCATGAGTTGCGAAAATTTTTCTAGGCGGGTTCCATCCAAGGCACTATCTAAAAGTGCTTGCCACTTGGCAATGAAAGAACCATCGATTTGGCGTTCAAGAGTAGGCAAAAATTTACATCGGGAGATTAAATCCAAACTCCAACGGGCTATCTGTGACCAAAAGCGTAAATCTCCTCCTACAAAATCATCCTCAACTTTGGCAACACTCAAAGGTAAAGAAGCCAAAAACTTGACTGCTTCTGTAGGATTGAGACAAAAACCCTCTACTCGCCAAGGTTGGAGGTATTGGTGAGAGGATTTTTCTGAACTTAATATTGCTGAATGTACTGGATAAATCGCTGTTATTCCCTCGGTTTTACTTTCTACAAAATCAGTGGGAAAAGCAATAATTGTTTGCGAGGAGGTTGGCAAAGTTCGTGTAGTAGTTGTTTTCGCTGGACGCCGCCCTGTTTGATCTGACGCGGTCGCTTCTTTCTCTACAGATTGCGATGTTGAATTCGGAATTTTAATGTTACGAGAACTTAGCCACTCGCTGAATTCGCTTGGTGCGATCGCATAAGGTAATAGTGGTACTTCTGTTAATGTCTTTGGATCAATATTTGTTCCTAGCGATCGCCAAGTCTCCCCCCAAATAAATAAACAGTTACCTTGATTTTGTATTAACCAACTACCGTGTAATATTGCCATTTGCCAACTACTCAAATTTTCCCAACATCAAAGCCTTGAATCTGCTTATTTTCTACTTTTGTGAATTCCTAAATTTTTAAAATATAATACGTAGGATGAACAATTATTAAATATAATTAAGAAAATAAAAACAATATTAATCAAGTTTATGAAAAATGCAGCTACCTCTTTATAAAAGTTTAAAAAATGGCATCAAAGTAGAATTAGATTATATGCATCCAGAAGAACAAGAGAATCTCAGAAAATTACTTAATGTTGTGATTTTAGAAGGAAAACCTATCCCCAAAAACAACCCCTCTCACCATCAGAATTTGCAGCTTATTGGTTAAATCAGGATGCTTTTGTAATTAGGAGAACAGCTGAATATGCTACACAGCAACCCAAAGAAAGATGGGGAGCATTTTATCTCAAACCAAACTTTCCAGGTCGATGTAGCCATATTTGCAACGCTGGTTTTATTGTACAACCTGACAAGCGGGGATCGGGGATCGGGGATAAGGGATCGGGAATAGATATAAGGAAGGGGGACATGGAAGAGTTTGTCATATAGTCTCTACGCTGTCACAAATTTCCGATTCCAATCCCCGATCCCCTTTCCCCGATCCCTTTTGTAACGAAATTGTTAATCATGAATTCTATATACAGCTCAAGCCAGTATTAGATCATAAATGTTAGGATTGCCACAGAGAGAGAATAGCGAGCATAGTAAGGAAAAAAAACTGAATGGGAGAATTTGAGAAGTCAATATCCTTCGATGGAAGGGATATTCGACTGAAGGTGGGTTTACTAGCACCCCAGGCTGGTGGATCGGTGTTGATACAATCTGGGGATACGGCAGTTCTAGTTACAGCTACGCGATCAGCAGCCAGAGAAGGCGTTGATTTCCTGCCCCTCACCGTAGATTACGAAGAAAGATTATACGCAGCAGGTAGAATCCCTGGAGGAATGTTGCGACGTGAAGGTCGTCCACCAGAGAGAGCAATTCTCACCAGCCGTCTTATTGACCGCCCTTTACGTCCTTTGTTCCCCTCTTGGTTACGGGATGATCTGCAAGTTGTTGCGCTGACTCTTTCTATGGATGAGCTAGTACCACCAGATGTGCTAGCTGTTACTGGTGCTTCTATTGCTACCCTGTTGGCAAAAATTCCCTTTAATGGACCTATGGCAGCCGTGCGCGTCGGTTTGGTGGGTGATGATTTTATCATTAATCCCACTTATGCAGAAATCGAAGCTGGTGACTTGGATTTAATAGTGGCAGGTTCGCCGGATGGTGTAATCATGGTGGAAGCGGGAGCTAATCAGCTACCCGAACGTGATATTCTCGAAGCGATTGAATTTGGTTACGAAGCTGTGCAAGATTTAATTCAAGCGCAGCGTGATTTAATTGCAGAATTGGGTTTGGAAATAGTGTATGAAGCACCACCAGAACCTGATCAATCACTGAGTAACTTTATTAGCGATCGCGCTACCGACGAAATTAAAAAAATCCTCTCACAATTTGATTTCGGTAAAACTGAGCGGGATACTGCTTTAGATGCGGTCAAAGAATCCATCGCAACTGCGATCGCGGAACTACCAGAAGAAGATCCAATTCGAGTGGCTGCAACCACTAATACCAAAGCCCTGGACAATACTTTCAAGGACATCACCAAAAAACTGATGCGCCGCCAGATCATCGAAGATAATGTCCGGGTCGATGGTCGCAAGCTGGATGAAGTTCGTCCGGTTTCCTGTGCAACTGGTTTATTACCGAAGCGAGTCCACGGTTGTGGTTTATTCAATCGGGGGCTAACTCAAGTCTTATCAGCTTGTACGCTTGGTACACCAGGAGATGCTCAAAACTTAAACGACGATTTGCAACAAGACCAAGCAAAGCGTTACATGCACCATTACAACTTCCCGCCGTTCTCCGTTGGGGAAACCAAACCCATGCGGGCGCCGGGACGTCGAGAAATAGGTCACGGAGCGTTAGCGGAAAGGTCTATTTTACCAGTGCTACCACCTAAAGAGGAATTCCCCTACGTAATTCGCGTAGTATCGGAAGTGCTTTCTTCCAATGGTTCTACCTCAATGGGTTCGGTGTGTGGTTCCACTCTGGCTTTAATGGATGCAGGCGTACCAATTATCAAACCTGTGAGTGGTGCAGCCATGGGTTTGATTAAAGAAGGTGATGAAGTACGAGTCCTGACAGACATTCAAGGGATCGAAGACTTTTTGGGTGACATGGACTTCAAGGTCGCCGGTACAGATGCAGGGATTACAGCCTTGCAAATGGATATGAAAATTAGCGGTTTGTCCTTGAATATTATTTCCCAAGCTGTCAATCAAGCAAGAGGCGCACGCTTGCATATTCTGGAGAAAATGCTCCAGACTATTGACCAGCCACGCACAGAGATGTCGCCCTATGCTCCACGTCTGTTGACGATCAAGATTGATCAAGACATGATTGGTCTGGTGATTGGGCCTGGAGGTAAGACCATCAAAGGCATCACCGAAGAAACTGGTGCTAAAATTGACATTGAAGATGATGGTACCGTAACCATCTCGGCGGTGGATGAAAACAAGGCCAGGAGAGCTAAGAGCATCATTCAAGGCATGACGCGGAAGCTGAACGAGGGTGATGTTTACGTAGGCAGAGTGACTCGCATTATACCTATTGGCGCGTTTGTGGAGTTCTTACCAGGTAAAGAAGGTATGATCCACATTTCTCAACTTGCTGACTACCGTGTTGGTAAGGTTGAAGATGAAGTTGCAGTTGGTGATGAAGTAATTGTCAAAGTACGTGAAATTGACAATAAGGGTAGAATCAATCTTACCCGTTTAGGTATTCATCCTGAGCAAGCAGCAGCAGCACGTGACCAAGCAACATCGAACAAATAAATAGGAGGTTTGGTAGTGAGCGCTTGAGCGCTCTATCAAAGGACTAGAAAAATAATTGCAGAAGCGATCGCAAACTCAAGAAGTAAGCCCGCAGTTTACTAGCGGGCTAATAGTCTAAGTCTACTAAAAGTAGACTTATTGAATAAGCTGCGGTCAGCTTACTTAGGAATTACTTTTACAACTGCGGACATTCCGGGAGTAATGCGCGATTCATAACCTTTAATACTCGCCGACTCAAACATAATCTTGACAGGAATTCTGCGTATATCATTGGTATTGGTATTAACAGAATTTCCTGTGTTATTGTTTGGTGGAATTAGAGCAATGCTATCTACTTTACCTGCAAAGTTACGACTCGGAAAAGCAGCTATTTTGATGTCTACCCTTTGTCCTGCTTGTATCTTTTCTAACTGGTTTTCGGGAAAATTACCAATAATCCAAGGGTCTGGTTGTACGACAGTGAAAAGAGTTTGACCGGGTTCTACTCGTTGTCCGATTTGGATATTTTTGTTACCTATTTTTCCAGGAACAATGGCATTAATATTGGTATAGGATAATTGTAGTTCAGCTTTTTTGACTTCTGCCTGTTTTTGAGCGATCGCAGCTAATGCAGTTTTATACTGTTGTTCGCTGATATCTCTTTGTTGAGTCGCTTGTGCTTGGAGCAAATTCTGTCTGGCTTGAATATTGCTGTCTGTTGGTAATAGCTGCGATGCTGAAGCTGGAACTGGGACATTTCTAATTTTTTTCTGTGCTAAAGCTGCTTGCTGTTTAGCTAACTCTAAAGATGCTTTCGCCTGGGCAAGTGATACTTGATAATCTTGAGGATCAAGTTTTACTAACAGTGTTCCTGGAGTTACTACTTGATTCTCGTTGACTGGAATTTGGTTGACTATCCCTGAGACACGAGCAGTCACAGGATAAATGTCTGCGGTAATATAGGCGTTATCGGTTTGGGGAAAACTTTGGCTATACTGCCATTGGCGGTAAGCGTAAATTCCTGATGCTATAGCTCCTGCACCTAAAATTACTCCTACTACCACAATCGGCAGCAGACGACTTTGAGATAGAGGTACTCTTGTTTTGGTATTACTATTTGATGCACCAGGAGTGATACCTGTAACCTCTTGCTCTACAACTGGAGTTTTTTGCTCCTCCACTCCTGTAACTTGTTGTGCGTGTTGTTGTAAAGAATCTACGCGTTCCATCTGGCACCCTCTTTTCAGTAATACTTCAAGATTTCTTATTAACAATTGACAACAAATATACAAGTGTTTTAATACACTAAGTGCTAGGAGTAATATTAATCATATTATATGCTTTAGCCTTATTTTTTTACTTTGAATATTTATTTATATTTTGCTTAATTAACCACTTAATATTAACTTCAATTAAGTGTATTGAGTATATCTTGAGACAGCTTGATTATAAAGCAATACGGTTAGTGTTAAGGATAATTGTAGGTTGGGGAGCCAGTGTAGTGGACGGGTTCCCCAACCTACACAATTTAATCTTTCTGGCTCTAACACTAAGGGTTTTGGATGATAAAGAATTTTAAATCCAAGGACTAAAGTCCTGACTACAAACTTGAGCGATCGCAATTTTTCATCATGATATATATTTGTGGGACGATCCAGATAGTTCATCCCACAAGAAAAATTACTATATTGTTGCTTCTGGCAAAATCAACATCGCATCACCAAACGAATAAAAACGATATCGAGATGCTATGGCTTCTTGATAAATATTTAATAATCTTTGCCTACCAATTAAAGCACTCACCAACATCAACAAACTCGAACGTGGTAAATGAAAGTTAGTAATCATACCTTCCACTACCCGCCATTGATAACCAGGATAGATAAACAAATTAGTCTTACCACAAAATGGTTGCAGTTCACCTTTAGTTGCAGCTCCTTCCAAAGCACGGACTACCGTTGTACCCACTGCAATAATGCGACCACCAGCGGCTTTAGTAGCACGAATTTGTTCTACAGTATTTTGAGGTACTTCTATCCATTCTTCATGCATTGTATGGGTAGTGACGTTCTCCACTTCTACTGGACGAAATGTTCCTACACCTACATGCAATGTTACAAAAGCTTGATTAATATTTTGTTCGCGTAACTTTTGTAATAATTCTGGAGTAAAGTGCAGTCCTGCTGTGGGAGCAGCAACCGCCCCTGGATTTTGAGCATATACAGTTTGATACTGTTCGCTTTGGGCTTCGGTTGTTGTGATGTATGGCGGTAGAGGTATTTCACCAAATGCATCCAGCAATTGCAGCAAAGAAACTTCTTCTGGCAGTTCAAATTGTAGCAGACGCCCTCCAGTCGCGGTGTCGGTTGCTAGGACAGTCGCAGTTAGTGAGTGATAGAGAGGTGGGGTGGTGGGGTGGTCGCCATCAGTATTGACCTTCGCTGTGAAAACAATTTGCGAACCGCGTTTAAAACGTTTTCCCGGTTTGACTAAGGCTAACCAACAGTTATGCTGTCTTTCCTCTAGCAGCAGTACTTCTACCTCTGCTCCTGTTAATTTGTGACCATATAACCGGGCTGGAAGAACTCGTGTATTATTCATCACTAGTAAATCCCCCGGACGTAGGATTTCTGGTAAATCTCGAAAGATGTAGTGTTGGGGTGCGGTTTCTGTACCTACATTCTGAGAATTTACCACTAGGAGTCTAGAACTATCTCTGGGAACTGCTGGGTTTTGAGCAATTAGTTCGGTTGGTAATTCATAATCGTACCCAGCTAATGAGATATCTAGCTCAGAATTTTCTGGTGTTTGTTTAGATATTAAATGAGAATTTGTTTTTGCGAGTTGTTCCTGCATTGAGATTTTAGACTTTCTTAAACAAGCTGGTTGAAAATAGTGTGTTCTAAAAGAACTCTAAAGTATTGCCGACAAAATAGAATCTTCGACTTTAAGATGGATAGTGTTAAGTACCACTGAAGCAACTATATGAAAATTGGGTAAACCTCCCTATCTAAAAACGGGGGCTTTTACCCTAGCAGGTTGTGAGTCGCTCTACCGATAATAGAAATGTAGGATTGGCTTTGATCCCAAGCACCAAGATGGAATACTTGTATTATCTGGCAAATGCCAGTCTCACTCTGAGGGTTGTTCAATACTTGCACGCTAAACCCCAAATACCTGTTTCCTTCATCACCGTAATTCATCAAATTGATGGTTGGGTGGTTAGAGTCAAACTGAGAAAACAGGTATCGCCCCAAGAAGACGGTGACATTCGAGCTTTTTTGAATGAATTAGGAATTAGCTACGAGCCACCAATGCGAGTACAAATGGCACTTTGGAGTTTAGAGGCAGGTCAGTGTCCTGTTGATGTTATGCGTCGTTATCAAGTTGCTATTGTTTCTCATGGTAGCCCAGAAAAAGAGGAAATTGAGGCATTTAGACAACAATTTGTTAGGGGATTAGGTTATTGTCCAGAAACTTTGGCGTAACCAAATCAGTGTAGACGCGCAAGCGGCTTGCCGCAGGCTACAGTTATCAGTTATCAATTATCAGCTTGAAAAATTATAGGTCAGCCTTGAAATATAATTAGAGCAAAAGACAAAGATGTATGGGGGTAATTGGTAATTAGTAATTGTTGATTATTTGTTGTTAAGAACAACAAATAACTCGCAATACCCACTATCTAAAATCATCGGCAATATCAAAAGCCGCAGGAATGTATTCTTGTAATGTTAATTTATACCCTGCTATATACGAGCTAATTAGGTTTTTTTCTTGAAATTTATCTTTACTAAATTTTGTTGATATTTGACGATAACTAACAATGGCAACGTCAAATCGACAAGGGTAATTTTCTTGATCAGGGTGTGCTACTAAAAACATCTGTGCTGTACGCCAAAGCTTGACTTTCTTTGATGAGGCGATCGCACTTCTTCCCCCCGCATCCCAATTTCTGGGACTGCGGGTTTTTACTTCGACAAACGCCAGTGTCGGAGACGAGGTTACAGAAGACGCGGAGGAAGAAGACCCGGAGAATGGAGGACGCGGTGACGCGGAGATATTATTAACAATTTCTCCCTTGTCCCCGTATCCCCCGTGTCCCCCATATCCCGATGTCCCCGCGTCCTCTTCGACATACTGAGCAATAATATCAATTTCTCCCCAACGACAACGCCAGCGACGATCAAGAATTACCCAACCTTGAGATTGTAAGCAATGTGCTACTAGGTCTTCTCCTGCGTTGCCGATATCGAGATAATAGGAAGGAGAATGGTTCGTCATTGGTTAAAAGTTACAATGAGTTCTAAGTTGAGCGATCGCATTACAATAAGCATACTAAGTGTGTTGTTTTTGGCTGTGATGGCTATCACAGTTGCTCTAGCTTTCCCTGAAAGTGCTGTAGCAATTAACTACAACAACCGAACCTTAGAGGCGGCTGATTTTTCCAAGCAGGATTTAACAGATTCCAGCTTCGATCATGCCAATCTTCGCAATAGCAACTTCAGTAATTCCAATTTGCGTGGTGTCAGATTCTTTTCGGCAAATTTAACCTCGGTAGATTTCACTGGCTCTGACCTCAGTTATACCGATTTAGAATCAGCACGAATGACTAAAGCCAATTTGACGAATGCAGTCCTAGAAGGCGCATTTACAACTGGCACTATGTTTAATGGAGCAATAATTGATGGTGCAGATTTTACTGATACTTACATCCGTGAGGACATGCTTAAGAAATTATGTGAAGTAGCTAAAGGCACTAATTCAGTTACAGGGCGGAATACCCGCGATACTTTGACTTGTCCTTAATTGTTGATAACTTACTGTCTTAGTATCTTAGTGGTCTAACCACCAAGACACTAAGACACAAAAAGAATTCTTGTCAGATAGGCAGCTTCAGGCATTAACTTTAAACTGTTAGCAGTATTATTTGCTATATTTTTTTGTTTATTTTTGAGGACTAAAGTCCTCACTACGAACTAAAAATCATATACCAATTGCCTAAGCCTTGATTATTTTAAGCTTTCATCATCAATCCAATGAATCCAGATTAGTATTTCTCCTTTACCTTTTACCTCTCTAACTTAAGAAGTATATGCTCACTGAATTGTTGCAAATTATTTAGTTAGTAATTTCCAGGTAAAGTTTATTTTCAAACGATGCAAGAAGAATGAAAGTACTGTTAGTCTGTTTATGTAAGAAAAGACTAGTTTGAAATTGCTTAGAGGTAGATTTTGATCTTAACAAGTTTTAACAATTGCCGCAGTTAATTAACTGAAAAGAGATTGATCAATTATTAAGATTAACTAAAAAAATTATATTTATTGGTTTTCTAATTACTATGTTGAACTTCTTGAAGCGAATTGGTAGTCGGAATATGAAACATTACTCTGATGCATGGATTGAAGAATGGTGCAAGGATAATGGCTGGACAGATTTATTTATTGAGCGTTGTAATAGTTACTGGGCTTTTCCTCCTGGCGCAGTAATGCCAGAACCAATTCCTATGCAAGTTCTCAGAGTCATTAAAGCCGAAAAAGGATTAACCTGTGAAGAACGTTTTTGGTCGCTCACAGCAGTAATTGCAACTATGATTGCAGCTTTTGTCACCTATTGGTTGAGATGTCCGATACCATTAGTTGCTGCTTTCGCTTTTAATGCGGTAACGGTGGCTCAACTTGAGGTTGAGGATGCTTATTAAAGCAAGAGAAAAGTTAAGGCGTAAGGGGAAAAGAAAAGATTTATTTGTGATTTTATGGTTAGAAGAGGTGCTGCGATCGCAGCACCTTTGTTATTATAAATAGCATTTATAGTTATGACTCTGGAATTACAGCAGTGGTTTACTAATAATTATATTTGGTTTAATAACTGACAACTGACTTTGGGCTTTGTCTCGTGCTTGGATGGCTTGCTGATAGTCTGGTTTAATTTTTATAGCTTGATTGTAAGAAGCGATCGCTTCTTGATAACGTTGTAAATTGAACAAAGCATTTCCTCTAGAAAACCAAGTTTCGTAGTGTTGTGGGTTGTAACGGGCGGCGCGATCATATGAGGCTATCGCTTCTTCATATTTCTGTAAAAGATATAGCGAATTGCCCCGGTTATACCAAAGTTGATCATCGTTTCGTTTCAATTTTGCTGCTTGCTCGTAAGCTGCTACAGCTTCGTTATATTTTTGCATTTGATGTAGCGACCAACCCTTACTATACCATGCTTGGAAATTATTAGGATTTAATTCAATAAATCTATTAAATGATTCCACTGCTTTTGGATAGCGTTGTAAATTCATCAGAATATTACCTCTTGCTAACCACGCCTGGTAATAATTTGGATTAGTTTGCACAGCTTGATCATAGGCTGTCAATGCATCTTGAGAACGTTGCAGATTCACAAGAGAATTGCCGCGATTATACCAAGCTTCTGTATAACTTGGTTTAATTTCAAGAGTTTTATCGTATGCTCTTATTGCTTCTTCGTAGCGTTTTAAATTTTGTAGTGTCTGGGCTTTATTGTACCAAGCTTCATAATCATCTTTTTGCAAATTAATTGCTTGTTCGTAAGCCGATATTGCTTCATCGTATCGCTTTAAACTGCTTAAAGATTCTCCTTTTGCATTCCAAACTAGGGGAGAGTTATTTTCTAGTTGTAAGGCTTTATCAAAAGAGGCGATCGCTTCTTGATATCGGCGCAAATCTTTTAATACAAAACCTCTACCTATCCAAGCTTCTAAATAATCCGGTTCAATTTGAATTGCTTTGTCATAGGCTGTGAGGGCTGCTTTGTATTCTTTTAACTTACTCAGCGTACTAGCTTGTCCATTCCAAGCTTCAGCATATTCTGGTCGGATTTTTACTGCTTTTTCATATACTGACAAAGCATCTTGATAACGTTGTAATTCATAAAGTGTATTAGCTTTTTTATATAATTCGGTGGCGTTTACAGAATTAATACTATTCAGAATATATAGAGATGCTGCTGTTCCCACTCCTAAAATTATCATCCCAGCTAATACTTTTTTGATAATCTTTTTTTTGGGTTTATTATTTGTAATTGATGGTTGATTGTGATCAGGAATATTTAATGCTACTGTTTGCCAGTTGGGATTATGCAAATCTTTTAAAGATTGTAAAGCTAAAGTTGCTGACGAGTAGCGTTGACGAAAATCATAACGCACCATTTTATCTAAAAACTGAGCAAAATCCTGGCTGACTTCAGTATGATTTTGCCAAATAATTTCATTAGTTTCTGCGTCTTTTTCCAGTTCTTCAGGAGATAAACCAGTGAGTGCTTGAATCCCAAGAATACCAACAGCATATATATCGCTACTATATTTTGGGCTACCTTGGGCTTGTTCCCCAGGAATATAGCCAGGAGTACCAATCGCAACAGTAAATGTAGTTTTGTTACTAGGATTAATTACCTGAGTCGTAATTTGTTTGACGGCTCCAAAATCAATTAAAAATAACTTGCCATCTAGTTTTCTTCTTAGTAAATTATGGGGGTTGACGTCACGATGGATAACTTTTTGTTGATGGACAAAATCTAAAATTTGTAATATCTCTTGCAAGAGAGAAATAACTTGAGATTGACTGAGGCGCTTTCCTGGTATGATTTCTTGGCTCAGATCATGACCTTCAATAAATTCTTGTACCAGATAAAATTCTTCGTTTTCTTCAAAGTACGCCAAAAGTTGGGGTATCTGATTGTGTGTACCTAATTTATGCAAAACCTGGGCTTCTGTATCAAATAGACGTCTAGCAGTTTGCAGACTTGCTGGATCTGTAACTTGGGGTTTAAGTTTCTTGACAACACATTTAGGATTGCCAGGTAATTGAGTATCATAAGCGACGAAAGTTTCACCAAAGCCTCCTCCTCCCAAATGACTGATAATTTGGTATCTTCCAACAAGTATGTTTCCCAGCATTTGGTTTACCCAGTTGAATACGCTACGACCTGATTTTGATCTTGCCACAGTTTTCTGACTGTGGTTAGTAGTTAGTGGTTGATGGCTAATAACAATTACTCATTACCCATTACCAATTACCCATTACCCATTAGTTTCAATGATTCCTATTAGCGATAACCTTTTCATTAGTTCGCGTAAAAAACCGATAATAATTTATTGGTTAATTGGTATGAATCTTGCTTTGTTTTTATGGGAATTTAAGCTAGAAATTAGTGGACAGTTAGGTATTTTTGTGAGTAATTGGGGTTTAATTCCAGCACAAATGCATGGTGCGATCGCTAGTTTCTTTGCTGGTAATTCTGCTGCTGGAATATTTGTGTTGTCACGTTCTGCTTCTTTGCTAACTGCAATGTTTATTCACGGTAGTTTTAGCCAAATTTTGGGTAATCTACTATTTTTATGGGTTTTTGGCAGAAATTTAGAAAATATTCTCGGTCATGGACGATTTTTGGTATTTTATCTGATGTGTGGCGTTCTGACAGGAATAATCCAAATTCTTGCTAATCCTAACTTGGCTGTACCATTGATAGGTGCAAATGGTGCGATCGCATCTGTTTTGGGAGCATATATCTTCAAGTTTCCCAAAGTTAAAATTGATACTGTGATGCCTCTTTTAGTTATCTTTATACCTATGCAAATTCCAGCTGTTTTTTATACAATTTGGTGGTTTGTACAACAATTATTTTATGGAATTGGTAGTTTAAATATTCCTGGCGGAGTCAACCCGCTTAATAGTATTAATTATTGGGCGCAGATAGCAGGATTCATCATTGGTATAACTACCATGAAAAGATTACACTTAAAATAAGTTATGAATCAACAACTACCAACCACTAATTATTAAGAACTAAAATTTTAAATCATCCAAAGATTCTTCTATTTCTAAATCTAAAATTCTTTCTTGAACTTTTTTATGTTTTGCGAGATTACCTTCTTTGTAATATATAGATGTAGCTTTTTGAAAATCTGCGATCGCTCCTTGTTTATCTCCTAAATCATAACGAGCATTGCCACGATTATAATAGGCATCGGCATCATTAATATTAATTTTGAGCGTTTCTGTATAGTCTGCGATCGCTCCTTCGTAATCTTGGACATCATAACGAGCATTACCACGATTATAATAAGCATCAGCATCATGAGCATTTATTTTGATTGCTTGGGTATAATCTGTGATTGCTCCTTCATAGTCTCCCAATTCTAAGCGAAAGTTTCCACGCTTTTTATAAGCAATAAAATCATCACTATCAAGCTCACTTTCTTGGACAAAATCTTCAACTTGTTCTTGATAATCGCCAATATTAATATTTTTTAAATTTATCTTACCTTCTGGCTGTGGATACAACTTGACTAATTGAGTATAATCTTCAATAGCTCCTTGTTTATCTCCTAAAAAATAACGCACATCAGCACGATTTTTGTATGCGATCGCATCATTAGGATTAATTCTAATTGCCTGAGTATAATCCGCGATTGCTCCTTCATAATCTCCTAGCTGATAACGTGCTAAACCACTTTTATTGTAAGCTTTAATGTATTTAGGATTAATTCTAATTGCCTGGGCATAATCGGCAATTGCTCCTTCGTAATCTCCTACTTGATAACGTGCTAAACCAAGTTTATAGTATGTATCGGCATCATGAGAATATAATTCCAATGCTTCATTATAATTGATGATGGCAGCATGATATTGTCCTTTTTCACTGCATTCATCGCCAAGTTTTATATAAATCAGATTTAACTCTTCAATCTGAGTATTTGTATTTCCATTTTTTACTGAAGTGAATGGAGGTTTTATCAGCGAGTTATCTGGTTGTTGATAGATTAATTCTGATCTAAGATTTTGTTTATTACTTATGAATGTTTTTTCATTTAGCTGATGATTTTTAGCATCTTGTAATTGTTCTAAATAACCGCGTAAACCACCACCATAAAGTAATTGCTGTATTCCGAAGGAAATTCTGCCAGTTTTCAACTTAATCATTTGAGTCGGCAGAAAACCAGCTAGGAAGAGATGATACTCTGATTGTGCTTCATTGACTTGCTCTTGAATTAAAATGCAAACAACAACTGCATTTTTCTCAACTTCTTCAGCACTGATTGACCATCTGACTTTATCAATGTTACCGTAACGAGATTTCACCTCAATCCCAATAGATGGATGAGCCGTCATCGTAAAATCTGTTTTACCATCTCCGCCAATTCTTTTTTCGTAATCTACTTCTGTAATTAAATCAGCTAGGCGTTCTTTCACAACTTCCTCTCCTAACTTTCCTTTGAGGTAGCTGATAAAAACGTCACGAACTGGCGAAACACGTTTATATTTTTCTGCCATTAACCAGCAAAAATCTCTGAGTATTTTTAATCTTTCTCCAGAGATTATCGTTGTTTCACTATATTGACCCTCTGTTTGACAATGCAGCAGACAACCAGATGTTAACCTTTTGATGAAGTCTGATTGAAGCGATCGCAGTACGGTTATCCAATCCATTGATATTTCTGCGAATCTTTTGATCAGGTGATTCTATCTAAGATATCAAAACTGGACTGACTTTCATCAATAAAACCCCACTCCTACTATCTAAGTTAGGGGCGGGGTGATGTGATCATGGGCGATTCAACAATCTTTACTTTTGCTAATCCCAAGAAGTGAGCCTATTGTAAATCAATTTAGAATCTGTAACCGATTCCTAACATCACGCCAACATCTGTGTCATCTACAAAAGAAGCATTCACAGAACCTGTGATCATAAATTGAGAAGACAAAGGATAATCTACACCACCAGTGACTAACAAACCAATATCAGTGTCATCATCAGTCCCGATAGCTACACCAGCACCGATATAAGGAGATATAACAGCATCACCACCACCAATATCAGTTGGTCGGAAAGCAAAGTCAAAAGTGATAGGAACTAGAAAGACAGTATCATCCCCAATCACTGCGCCTGGTCGGATTGAGAAATTGTTTGTGATACCAAATTTGCTGGTGACAGCAAAGTTGCCACTGCCAAGAGCCGTATTACCACCTAAACCAATGTTACCACCAACGGCAATATAGTTTCTCTTAACTCTAACAGCAGCCTCTTCACCTTCTTTCTGTTCACCCTGTGCCAATTCAGGTGGAATCAAAACTTGGTTGATGACGTGTACAACACCATTAGTCGCTTTCACATCTGGTTGGATGACACTGGCATTATTGACCGCAATCTGATTATTAGCAGTATCAACTTTTACATTGACAGATTCATCTTCCAAAGTTTTCACTTCACCAGATGTCAGCTTGCTTGCAGGTAAATCACCAGAAACTACGTGATATCTCAAAATCTTGATTAATGTTTCTCTGTTTTCTGGTTGCTGCAACTGCTGTAAAACATCTGGAGGTAAAGCAGCAAATGCTTGGTCTGTCGGAGCAAAAACTGTATACGGACCCGGTTGTCTCAAAGCATCTGCTAAACCTGCTGTCTTCAGCAAAGAAGTCAGAGTTGTAAAACTACCACTAGACTCAGCAATGGAAACAATATCACCTGTAGTTTGAGGATTACCACCCACAATATAACTTACAGCTGCCACATTGCTAGGTAATGGTTGCACTTGTCCAAGTCTCACCAATGCTTGATATAAAAGTGCAGCCGCCTCCGCACGCGTCAGACCTCCTTGAGGATTCAGCGTTTTGACATCAGGATAGTTGACAACAATATTGGCTTGTGTTGCTGCCGCCACTTGATTAATAGCATAAGACGGAATCTGAGCAGCATCTACATAATTAGTAGAAAGAGTTTGTTCTACAGAGCCACTGGGAGATAAATTGAGTCCGCTAGCTACAGCAGTAATCGCATCTGCCTTGGAAACTGTTTGATTCGGCTGAAACAAGTTATTCGGATAACCTGCTAGAAATCCAGCTTCATAAGCAGCCTTAATTGCAGATGCAGCCCAATAATCAGAAGGCACATCTCTAAAGCCTTCTGGTGGTAGCTGGCGAACTGGATTTAGTGTAAAAGCTTTTTGGAACATAGCTGCAATTTCAGCCCGCGTTACAGGTTGATTTGGTCTGAAAGTTCCATCTGGAAAACCAGCAATTACATTTCTTGCAGCTAAACCTTGAATAAATGGTAACGCCCAATAATCTGCTGGCACATCAGCAAAGCTAGGAGTAGTCACAGCAGGTGCAGGTGTGGGTGCAGGTGCTGGAGTTGGGGCATTAACCTGAGCAGATACAGGAGCGGACATTATTATTGGACTTGTCACAGTAGCCATCATTCCTAAAGCTACTAATGCGCTACTTGTGAACGACCAACTAGATAAACTACGCATGAACACTTCCTCCTCAACAACACATATCGACAGTTAACAAAACAGAACTTTTACCTTGACTTAGACATGCAAAATACAATCCTTCTTGCTTTTATTTGTGATGATATCAGTTGATTTTGTAAATTCAAACAGAAGTTTTTGTTTTGACTTCAATTTAATGAAGTTTCATAACTATAATGTCCAACATATCCATCAAAAAAACAATATTTCTTAATGTATAAATTTTTCTAGTATTTTTTGGCAAATATTTAAGTATGCTTAGTCGAGAAGCAGATTCTTGGTCATTATTTGTCAGCTATATTACAAGCCACATCGTCGATTGAATATGAGCAAACTAGAAAGTTATAACGAATTACACTTTCCAGAGTAGGCAATTGGTTGAGTCAATTTTGACCTGTTTATTAATAATACCTGTTTTTGAGTGTCTGAGTCATATATCAAAAGCAAGGAATATATATCTACCGAAAGCAAGGGATGGTAGATGCTAAATGTCTGTTAAGCTCATAATATGAAGCAAACTGTTCGCTATTCGAGCAAGACAGTGGAATCATAATTTATTTTCTATAACTTCAAGAGCATACATAATATCAAGTTAACTAAAGTCTGTCTGAAAAATAGGCGTGAGGGTGTAGGGGTGTAGAAGGAGTCATATTTTTATGTTTGGTTGTGGGATTTTCCCGTGAATGACTGTCTTGAAAACAGTGAACTTTTAACAGGGATTCTCCTAACGGAGACGCACTCGCGTTCATAAATCGGGAATTAGGGAAGAATTTTCATCCCCTAGTTGTGGGCATAGTCGTTCGTGGGATTCTACCAAGCAATAAGTATATTTGTAATGGACTAGTTTTAACTAACAGTGACTTGTGACTGGGAAAATAAACTTAATAATCAACTCAACCACTTTCCAGCTATATAGTTAGTCCTGATAACAGGGTTATCTTCAAAAATATGGGTAAAAAACAAGACCCCCGACTTCTCTAAAAAGTCGGGGATTTATGTGTTCAATTTTCACAAATCACATAGGATCACTATATTTTAGAGCAATACATCGTAGTTGTTAAAAAGTGCTTTTCTTTAATTCATCTCTAATATTTTCACTTCTGCTTGAGGTTATAGATGATGGATGGCTGCTTATTAGGAATATTTACAGAAGAGTAATTAGCAATCACTAACAGAGGCAATGTCAAAGTTAGCAAACCGATAACAGTTCCGATGATGTCTGCCAAACGATGGGAAGATGCGTCGGTTGAATTGGCAGACTGGCTGTTTGAATTCATAAAAAGTTTGTTTGATCACTTTATTTTGTAATTAGACTCTGACAAAAGAGTCTAATTACTATTTTAGCTACTTTTTAACTGTAATTTTTTGAATCGTCAAGCATTGTATCTATCTTAATCAAGCTACTTCTGATTTTTTGTATATAGCAACACTTGATACTAAATTTTTATGACAAAATTTTTTATAACCATGTAATTATTATTGCTTAACGTTTTATTAACCTATACAATCTCTACATTGTTTATCAACTAAATTTCTAGCATCCAAGAATAGAATTATAAATCTTATTTTATTTTTTTATGTAATTTTGTATACAAAATTTTTGATATATAAAACTCGAAAAAGCTTAATAAGCTTGAGTTTAGAGGTTTTTCGTTTATGTAAATTTACTCAAAAATATACTAAACCAATTATGTCTATATATTTATTTTTACATTTTTGAGATTAGTTAAGTAATAGCACTGAAAAATGATCTTGAGAGCATCTAAGTAATCAAAGACTTTAAACCCTAAGTATACATTAAGGTATATACAAGTATTGTTTAATATTTTGTAATTTCCAACAGTGATTATACTCAATAAAAAATAAGTTAAGAAAAAATATTAGACAAACTTGATTTTTGATATTTTGTCAATCTATAAATAGGTAGATAAAAATTATTTCATGCTCAAGCAATTAATATGGTCGGTGCTTCGCAGTCTAATTCTAAAGCAGAAATGAGCGTAATTGTTAGAAACTAGTACTCCACCAAATCAATTTTACCTAGTTTGTAGTAAGCACTTCAGTGCTTAATAGAGCGATTTCTAGCTCACTATAAATTTTTAAAGTTATAGCAATTTGAAAAAAGAATGTGACAGATGGACTTACAGAACTCTTATGCACCAAAGAGTTTTCCAATCCAAAATCTATAGACGCACGAAGTGCGGCTACCTTTGGTAGGCGCGTTAGCGACAGGCGTGCAAGTAGCCACTCCGTGTCTACTCGACAGAGTAATCCAAAATCCAAAATGGTATTGGCTTGTCATAGTGCTGGCTTAGGAATAATCTCAAATGAAAAAACCGCCACTAATAGAGTAGGGCGGTCTGGTTAAGCAATCGGAGGGTATTTTTAGCTTACTCTGGCGGTTTTGAAATTGCTGTAGCAGAATTTGCACTTGTTGTAGCTAGCTTCTAACATAAGCGCTGATTGGTTCTTTGATAAACTTGATATAGAGATGTTTGAACGTAGATTTGATGACGCGAGGCATACCAAAATCAATGGGAATGAACTTGTCTGGTAATCGCCAATCATCTATTTTTAGTAACTCAGGATGCAAACAAGGATAATCGATGGCGTTTAGTTCTGGACAGACCCCCAAACGCATAGATGCAGCGACAGTAGGTACTGTTATCGCTGGGACATTAAGTATCTCTACCATAGCTCGATCTAAGGCAAATACATCTGGTGATGCACCTAAAATACCCAGTAAACGAGGTTCGCCACCACTAGGACCATTGCCTTCATGACCGATAATACCGTCTAATATGGTCAGATTAGGGTTAATTGTTCTAGCGGTTTCTACTAACATTTCTCCGAATCTGCTAGCATCTTTTCCTGCTTCCATGTGCCACCAAGCTTTCATTTTGCCAGGAACGCAACCAAACAAATTTTTTACACCCAATGTCAGCACTAATTGAGCATGAGATTTGACTTTGGGTAGATTGATCACTACATCTGCTTCCATCGCTTCTTTGGAGAGTAACAGATGGTTGAACTCCTCGCTAACAGTTTGGTAACGAACACCTTGGAAATCAATAATTGGCAGATTGAGTTCTTCTAAAATCGGTTGATAACCATTGGCTATTGCTACTCCCTTGGCGCTACCGAAAGCGGGACTATCGCCTAAAAATGGCTTACCGCCAACTTCAATCACCATCTGTGACACTACATAAACTAGTTGCGATCGCGTGGTACACTCTTTGCCAGGACGTGC
This sequence comes from Pelatocladus sp. BLCC-F211, assembly GCF_041928655.1. NCBI lineage: Bacteria > Bacillati > Cyanobacteriota > Cyanophyceae > Nostocales > Hapalosiphonaceae > Pelatocladus > Pelatocladus sp. BLCC-F211. The sequence continues at coordinate 63,959 of NZ_JBHFLM010000144.1, forward strand.
GCCTGTCAGCAAATTAGGTTTAAGTAAAACGCGATTCCCTGGTTTTACAAACGCCGCCATTCCTCCAAATGGTTCTAGCAGTGTTTCTAAAGACTTTCTTAAAATATCTTGTTCGTAAGAATTAGCTCGAATGAAACTAACGGTTGGTGTTTGAGTCTGCATATTAGGAAAGGGATTAGGGATTGAGGATTGGGAATCGGGGAAAGGTTAATCACTGATTCCCAAGCAACTACTAACTACTAACAATTTCTATTCCAAGGGTACAATTTGGCTCATTTGTTCCAGATTTAAAACCTCGGCTAATTCTGCTTCACTCATCAGTCCTTTTTCCAGCACAATCTGTCGTAGGGATTTGCCGGTTTCCAAGGATTCTTTCGCCACGGATGCAGCATTTAAATAACCAATGTGGGTATTTAAAGCTGTGACTAAAGCTAAACTTCCTTCTGCATATGCTAAACAACGTTCTTGGTTAGCGGTAATTCCTTGAATGCAGCGTTGGGTGAGTGCAGCAATGGTGTTACCGAGAATTTCGATACTGTGAATCAAGTTATAGGCAATCAGTGGCATCATCACATTTAATTCTAATTGTCCTGCTTGGGCTGCTAAAGCGATCGCACTGTCGTAACCCATCACCTGAAAACACACCATTGATGTCATCTCTACCATCACAGGGTTGTACTTACCTGGCATAATCGAAGAACCAGGCTGCACAGGTGGGAGTTGAATTTCTTTTAAACCAGTTTTTGGTCCAGAGTCCATCAACCGCAAGTCATGAGAAATTTTGACTAAATCTTGCGCTATGTTACGTAAAGCACCAGAAACATTGACAAAAGGTGCCATACTCTGCATTGCTGCCATGAGGTGGGGTGCAGGTTGTAGTGGACTATTAATTAATTCTGCCAGAGTTGCTACCACACGGGCGCGATATTGGGGATGAGTATTCATACCTGTACCCGCTGCACTTCCACCCAAACCCAGTATCATTAAATCACCACTAGCAGCGTAAATCCGGTTTTGGTGTTCTGTGAGAATCTGCGCCCAAGCACGAAAATTTTCACCCAAGCGCACTGGAACAGCATCTTGCATGTGAGTTCTGCCAGAACGAACGATATCTTGAAACTCTGTTGCTTTTGCTTCTAAGGTCGCGATCGCTGTTTCTAAAGCTGGGTGTAGTGTTCTAGACAACGCCAATAAACCACCAATTCTAATTGCCGTGGGAATCACATCATTGGTAGATTGTCCATAGTTAACATGATCATTCGGGCTAACACGCTTGTAGTTACCTTTCTCATCGCCAAGAATTTCTAACGCCCGATTTGCTAGTACTTCATTGACATTCATATGATGAGATGTACCAGCACCCGCTTGATAAACATCTACCACAAACTGATCACGGAATTTACCTGCTAGAACTTCATCCGCAGCTTGGATTATTGCTTGACTGATTTCTTGGGGAATACAACCTAGTTCACCATTGACGATCCCAGTAGCTTTTTTAATTAAAATACAGGCATCTACGTAAGTAGCTAGTGGTTTAATGCCACTAATCGGGAAGTTTTCTGTAGCGCGTAGTGTTTGAATACCGTAATAAAGGCTACTAGCAATCTGGCGATCGCCCATCGAATCCCGTTCTATTCTATATTCAGAATCTATTTGTTGAGTCATAGTGATTTTGGATTTTGGATTTTAGATTGGGTATAGTTGCTTATTAAAATCAACAATCTAAAATTAAATATTATTTATTGGTCTTACCGCAAACGAATTAATCTATCAAATAAATCTAAAATCCAAAATCTCAAATTTCATGACTTTACCTAATTGGATTACATTTTCCCGCTTATTGGGCTTACCATTCCTGCTTTATGGTTTATACAACCCCACACCAACAGCTAGGTGGGTGTGTTTGGCAATTTTCTTGGTTGCAGCTGGTACTGATTGGCTAGATGGGTACTTAGCGCGAAAACTTAACCAAATCAGTGATTTAGGTAAATTTCTTGATCCGTTAGTAGATAAATTACTGGTACTTGCTCCCTTACTGGTCTTGATTGAACTACAACAAATTCCGGCTTGGGGAGTATTTTTGATACTAGCACGGGAGTTAGCGATCGCTGGTTGGCGTGTGAATCAAACTACAATTACCGGAGCGAATATTTGGGGTAAACTCAAAACTGTTAGCCAAATCATTGCGATCGCTCTTTTGATTGCACCATTACCAGAAGTTTGGAGAATTCCCTCTCTCATTGCTTTTTGGGTTTCTGTCAGTCTCACCATAATTTCTGGAGTGATTTACCTGTTACCGCAAACAAATAATGATTAATACGGTTTCTTGTTTTAGTCCAATTCACATATCAATGCAACCGAATTACCTTTGGACGGGTATTCTCATCTTCAGAATAACGATTACGCATATCTTGGGGAACATTTTTCACAGCTTCCCCAATCACTAAAAGGTTGAAAATTACAGCATCAAAGGTACGTTCATCTGCAACAAACTCTTCAAAAGTCATACCTTGAGTGTAATGCAGTATTTTCCTACAACTTGAAACAATATCTTCTAAATACAATTTGAGATTACGTGACATAGATTGCTTCTTGCTCTACAGTCTCACGAATTTGTGGTTTGAGAGCTTTCCAAGTCACTAAATCTACACGAGTTCCCAACTGCTCTTCTAAATATAATTTCACGTCCATGTAGCGGTCAAAAGTTATCGGCGGCTCTAAGTCAACTAAAATATCTACATCACTATCACTTTGAGCTTCATCTCTAGCCACAGAACCAAATAAAGCTAGGGAATTAACACCTAATACTCTCAAATTCATCTTGAGATTTCTGAGAGTGGAAATTACCTGATCTCGTTTCATATAACTACACACAAAATTGTATTTTTCATTAATTATTTTGTCAGGAGCTAGTTACAACAATAATTCTACAGTAATTAAAACAAAAAGCCTACATTCACCGCTTGTGGGAGTTTAGGGAGTTAACTTCAGCTATATTGTTTAAGAAGTTGATAACTGAGGGAAATCTATCCTTAGAAGTGCAAGGTGAAATGATATGGTATTCAAGAAGTATTATGTAGTTCTAAAAGGCAGGAAGACAGGGATATTTACAAGTTGGACAGAATGCGAAGAGCAAATCAAAGGTTACAGTGGTGCAGTGCATAAGTCTTTCAAAACTTTAGGCGAAGCGGAAGCAGCATTAGGACTCACTGATCAGGCTCCACTTTTCCCAATTGAACAAAAAGGGGTAAAGTGGCAGGAAGCAAAAGAAAAGATTGTGCCTGCGAATGAATTAATCATGGACAGTGTTTGTGTCGATGCTTCATGTATTGGTAATCCTGGCAATGTTGAATACAGAGGTATGTATACAGCAACACGTAAAGTAATTTTTCACAAGCGCTCAATGTTAAACGGTACAAATAATCTTGGAGAATTTTTGGCTATTGTTCATGCTCTTGCTTATCTCAAGAATCAAGGAACTGGTATACCTATTTATTCCGATTCAGAGACAGCTATCCTTTGGATCAAAGACAAGAGGGTGCGGACTAAATTGGAACGAAGTGAAGATAATCAAGAGATATTCAACCTAACTTATATCTTGCACCTGGAAATTTGAATGTCAATTCCATTACTAAGTGCCAAGTTTCTCAGACGTTCAATGTCTTGTAAAAGAAGTAACAACACTAATTGTGGAAAGATAATTTGGAATGCAATTTCTGCGGCTTGTC
>NZ_JBHFLM010000145.1:0-17830 GCF_041928655.1 Pelatocladus sp. BLCC-F211
AAAGTTGGTCATTTAAAATACATTTCTACAAATTGTAAAATTTCCTTTTTCTTCTAATTTTTTAAGCATTAATACTTAGACTAACATTGCAGGTGTGGCGAAGCCGCATCTAAAGCTATTGTGCCAGTTGCGTAAGTCCTGCCACTATCAAAAGGCATTGCTTTCAGGGGAAATTTCCCTTTTGCAAGAAAAGATAGACAAGTTAGTTGATGAATATCCTAATTTGCAAGAATTTACAACCGAACAACTGAGAGGGGAACTGCTAGCTATTGAAGCAGACACCTATGCTGAGTTTGTCCGCACAGGTAGGTTAAATAAAGAACTTTCACCTTTTTTGCAAACAATGGATGACAGAGCAAATAACGAGGAATAAGTTTGTGCGATCGCCAAGAGTCAAATTTAATGATTTTGGAGCTAACTGTGCCATGTCCCAGTTACTTTCATGCGCCTTGACTACTATTTGATTCATATCTCAAAGAATGGGTACTTTATTTACGCCGTGCTGTACTAGTAGTACGAACAATATACTGATTAGCAGGTAAATTAATAGCAATTGGTTCTATTTTTCCCTGAGCAACTAAAGTTTGATAAATTAAAGCTGTAATCTCTCCTCTTGTAGCAGGTTTATTTGGATTTAGAACTTTGGGATTTGGATAATTCACCACTAGATTTTTTTGTGTTGCTGTTGCCACGTCTCCAACGGCGTATTGGGGAATCTTATTGGCATCTGCGTAAGTGTTAGTAATCAGAAATGATGCTGGACGAGATGCTTGCTCAACAGTTGGTACAGCCTGGGCTTTTGGTATTAATAAAGGTTGCATCAAAGTAGTAAATCCTAGTGGCATGAAAATACGTCTTTTTACAGCTTTTCGTGTGGTGTTTTGAGGAACTACTCTCTGTATAGCTGTAGGGACGGTGACTGCTGATGTATTAGTAGTTAGATTCAATCCTTTGTTTAAAGCAACTATAGCCTCAACTTTAGAAACAGGTTGATTAGGACGAAAGTAACCACCAGGATAACCCGACATAAATCCTTGTTGATATGCTTCTTCAATGGGACGAGTAGCCCAATAGTTAGCAGGAATATCTTTATAGACAGCACCACTTTGTATCTGGCGAATTGGTGCTTGGTCAAAAGCTTTACGAATGATTGCTGCAAACTCATCCCGGTCTACTGGCTGTTCTGGTCGAAATGTGCCGTCAGGATATCCAGTTACAATATTTTTTGCAGCCAAACCTTGAATAAATGGCTGCGCCCAGTAATTAGGTTGAACATCACTAAAGGTAGTTGCAGGAGAAGATTGAGCATAGGTATCTAATGCTCCAACTGCAAATACTGTAAGATTTAAAGTTAGTAAAGATACACCAGCTTTTGCTAACTGAGCTAACTGACTCACAATCCATGCCCCCTATTTTTCAATAATTCTTTTTTCTAATACTTCAATAGTTATTAGTAAATAGTGGAGATTTAGTGGAGAAATTTCTACAACAGCTTTAAATACTACTAAAGGCTGATGATACTTGTCACTTTAGATATAGATAGCGCAACAGTCAAAATAACAAAATTTTAACTTTTTAGTAACAGATCATAAGAGAAAAATCTTAGTTTAGGTAATAAAAGTCTCAGATTTAGGTTGCAAAGAAAAATATAGCGGAGTTCTCCACGTTTTCTCCACTATTTAGATTTAGATTAAATCTAAAGGATAAAGTGATAAAACTTTTCTTTATAATCTGCTTTTCTGCCTCAACTATCCGTGATTTTCCTAGACTTCACCAATTGTACGGTTAAAAATCAAGTGTTAATTGAGTATGAGATATATATTTAAAAAAATATTTCTTTGGATAGTAGAGTTACCGCCTTAAAAAACTAGATGGTTAGTGGCAGGAGGGTAAAATGCGTCAACTCATTATCCAAGTACCACGGGGAAATGGAAAAGCTGTTATTGACATCGCCAAATCTCATAATGGTGCTAACCTTTCACGGTTTGAAGGGAATGCAGAAGAATCAATTGATGTGGTGATTGTTCATGTTTCTAATCGAGAAGTTGGAAAAGTCCTAGAAGAATTGCAAGATTTGCCTAAAGTACACATCACGCTCATACCAACAGGTGTGATGGCTTTACAACCCCCTGTAACAGAAGCACCACAACAGGTTGTGGATGTAGAAGAACGCAGTCCGATTGAGATTTTTCTTTCCGGTTTGCAAAGTGTTGGCTCTTGGCAAGGCTTTCTTGGTTATGCTGCACTTGCAGGCTTTGTAGTCTGGATTGGCTTATATACTAATACAGCTTACTTATTAGTGGCGGCAATGCTGATTGCACCGTTTGCAGGCCCGGCGATGAATACAGCGATCGCTACTGCATGGGGCGATCGCAAACTCCTGGGGCGGAATATTTTACGGTATTTTGCAGCTTTATCAGTCACAATTGCCACTACTTGGCTACTTAGCCTAATACTAAGGCAAGAAATGCCCACTACTTTAATGCTAGACAATAGCCAAGTTTCAGCAGTGGCAGTGATTTTACCATTAGCAGCCGGAGCAGCAGGGGCGCTCACCTTGGTGCAGTCAGAACGGAGTAGTTTAGTATCTGGGGCAGCAACAGGAATGTTAGTTGCCGCTTCCTTAGCTCCACCTGCGGGAATTGTCGGTATGGCCAGTGCAGTTGGCAGGTGGGACATGGTGACTTCGGGACTATTCTTACTGTTTTTACAACTATGCGGCATCAACTTTTCAGCAGCCCTCTTATTCCGAATATACGGGCTGTCTCCTCAAGGAACTCGCTATCAGCGTGGTAAAAAACAGGTATTCGGTATTGCTTTGGTGATCACTGTCATCGCATTGGCAGGTTTACTCACTTGGCAGTTCTCCCATTCTCCCAATTTACAACGCTCTAGCCTTGCCCAACGTGCCAACACCCAAGTTCAGAAAACTGTTGAACAAGTTGGTTTAGCAAAATTAGTCGAGTCAAATGTGCGCTTTACACGATCCAATATTGCAGGTCAGGATACCCTGCTATCTGTTGTTTATGTGCAGCGTCAACCGCAAGTTACAGCATCGGCTGAAGAAATTCGCGATCGCCTCACCCAATCAATTCAAACTCAATTATTAAAACAAAATTTTAACGTCACACCTCTAGTTGATGTCAACGTGCTAGAAGCCCCTGCTAGTAAACAATAAGACCATTTATCTAAAACCCGACATTAAATTACGAATTACGAATTACGAATTACGAATTAATACTATGAGTAGTTCAAAGCTTTCAGAAAAACAAGCCCTACAAAAAGAACGTAGCGAAGTCTTGCAACAGTTGGAAGATTGGCTAGAAATTCCTATGCTGGTGCTGGGCTTTGTATGGCTAGCACTATTCATCATCGAGATCATCTGGGGGTTAAATCCTTTACTAGAAGCTTTTAGTATCACTATTTGGATTATTTTTATATTAGATTTTCTCCTGAAACTAGCGATCGCTCCTCATAGACCTTCCTATATTAAAAGCAACTGGCTAACAGCTATTTCTCTATTTCTGCCAGCGTTGCGTACTTTTCGGATTATCCGAGTCATCAAAATATTACGAACAGCACGGGCTATCAGAGGCTTACAACTGTTGCGAGTCATGACTCGTACTAACCGAGGAATGCGGGTTTTAGCTGCAAGTATTAGCCGTCGAGGGTTTGGTTATATTGTGGCATTGACAGTGATAGTGACTTTAATAGGCGCAGCAGGGATGTATGCATTTGAAAACGAAGTTCCTATGGAATCTGGGCTGCACAACTACGGCACTGCTTTATGGTGGACAGCAATGCTCATAACCACGATGGGTTCTGAGTATTGGCCCAAAACGCCTGAAGGACGAGTGCTTTGTTTTTTCTTAGCGTTGTATGCGTTTGCTGTGTTTGGCTATGTTACTGCTACTCTGGCGACGTTCTTTATTGGTCGTGATGCTGATGATGACAAAGCAGAGTTAGCCGGAGCGAAATCAGTTCAAGTGCTTCAGAGTGAAATTGCAGCTTTGCGGCAGGAAATTCAAGAATTATTGCATCATCAGAGTTCAAATCAATAAAAATTCTTCAAAAGTGTTGACCAAATAAATCCAAAATTGAATGAGTGAGGAAATTTGATGAATACAGAAATCTCAGCAGTTTGGGATAAAGTTCAAAGCATGATTAACGGTTTCATTGCTTTGCTACCAAATATTGTTTTGGCGTTAATTGTCTTTATACTATTTTTGTTTGTTGCTAGCAGAATCAAAGCATTTGTTAAGCGATTAACCCGCAACCGTCGTTCTGCCCGGAATCTCGGACTAGTACTAGGAAGGTTAGCGCAGGGGGTGGCAATTTTGATTGGGTTATTTATCGCCCTTTCTATTGTGATTCCAACATTTAAAGCTGGTGATTTGATACAACTATTGGGAATTAGTGGTGTAGCAATTGGTTTTGCCTTCCGCGATATTCTGCAAAACTTCTTAGCTGGGATTTTAATTCTGCTGACTGAACCTTTTCAAATTGATGACCAAATTGTTTTTAAAGGCTTTGAGGGAACTGTAGAAAATATCGAGACGCGCGCGACGACAATTAGAACTTATGACGGTCGGCGGATTGTGATTCCTAACTCGGAATTGTTTACTAATTCTGTAACTGTTAACACTGCCTTTGATAATCGGCGATTAGAGTACGATGTCGGCATTGGCTACGGTGACAACATTGACCTAGCCAAGCAGTTGATGTTAGACGCAATGCACAGTGTAGAGGAAGTTTTAAGAGATCCAGCTCCTGATGTACTGGTAATGGAACTAGCCGAAAGCACTGTCAACATCCGCGTGCGTTGGTGGATTCATCCACCACGAAGGGCAGATGATTTATCTTCACGGGACAAAGTAATTACAGCAATTAAGAAACAGCTTACTGAAAACGGCATTGATTTACCCTTCCCAACACAACAAATTCTGTTTCACGACCAAACCGAAGAAACAGATGGCGATCGCTCCCGTCAGCGTGAAGGGTGGCCCAAAGGTAAAGGTGAAGTACCAAAACCTCGCCGCATCAGTGATTCGCTCAGGCTACTTGCCCAAGTGCGCTCCTCACAAGATAACAACGGTAAAGTAGATTCTCAAAGCAACGAACAATGAAAAATGCCAAGATCAGCAAACTTTGGGATCAGCTCCATTCTAGTTACTGGTTCATCCCCGCAGTGATGGCGGTAGTAGCTACTGCTTTAGCTTTTACAATGCTGACTCTTGACCGTACAGACAAGGTAAACATTGATTATTGGTGGGTTTACACAGGTGGAGCAGATGGAGCGCGATCGCTTTTAGAAGCTATAGCTGTAATTGCTACTTTCACCAACAATTCTAAATATCAAGCAACACTGCAACATCTTAATTTTAATTAATTTCAGAGAACAGATTAATCAAAGAAAGTAAAAAATGCTAGAGCAAAAAGTAAATACAATCAGCAAGTTATTGAACAATAAATCCACAACTCGTCTGCTACTACCTTTTATCGGCATAATGGTAGGATTTTTGAGTAGTTGTTCGAGAGAGTTGTCTAGAGAGATTCGCCCTTCAATTGTTCCTTCTCCTACAGTTAGTCAGCCACAGAATCAAAGCTCGCGTCCTCTAACACCAACTGCTGAGGATAACAATTTTGTAGTTGCAGTTGTCGAAAAAGTAGAACCAGCTGTAGTTCAAATTAATACTTCCCGAACTATTAGAACCCAAGTGCCACAATTGCCAGATACATTTAATGACCCTTTCTTTCGGCGCTTTTTTGGTGAAAATTTACCAACACAACCTCAAGAGCGAGTAGTGCGTGGTCTAGGCTCTGGTTTTGTCATTGACCCTAATGGGAGAATTCTCACCAACGCTCACGTTGTTAACAATGCGGATACGGTGACGGTATCATTTTCTGACGGTCGTACTGTTGAGGGGAAAGTGCTAGGCCAAGATGCGGTGAGTGATGTCGCAGTTGTGCAAATTCCTGGTAAAAACTTACCAGCAGTAGAAATCGCAAATCCTGATTCTATTAAACCAGGACAATGGGCAGTTGCGATCGGTAATCCTTTAGGTTTACAACAAACAGTAACAGTAGGCGTTATTAGTGCAATTAACCGCTCTTTAAATCTTTCTACTAGACCTAGTAGCTATATTCAAACCGATGCTGCAATTAACCCCGGAAATTCAGGCGGGCCACTCTTAAATGCTCGCGGTCAAGTGATAGGAGTTAACACTGCAATTATCCAAGGTGCTGAAGGTATTGGCTTTGCCATTCCCATAAATACAGCCCAACGAATTGCCCAACAATTAATTACTCAAGGCAAAGTTGAATATCCTTACTTAGGGCTTGAGATGCTGACGCTCACACCGGAAGTGAAGCAAAGAGTAAATAATTATCCAAACAATAATGTCCGCATTGTAGCAGACCGAGGAATTCTTATTGTTCGTGTTGTCCCTGGTTCTCCTGCTGCCAGAATCGGACTGCGCTCAGGGGATGTTATTCAACAAATTAATAATCAACCCGTTAACACATCTGAAGATATTCAACAGATACTTGCAAAGAATGGCTTAAATAATAACTTACAAATCCAAGTGCTACGCAACGAACAGAACTTAAAATTTACAGTCAAACCTGAACCATTGCCATCTCCAAATAACATTCGATCTTAAGTTTGTAAGGTGGATCATGCTTACTTTACTTTTCAACTTTTTTCCTTGCTATTTACCACAGTTAATACTTTTTGTTCGTGATGATCTTTTTTATTGTCCTGCCAGTTATTAAGTACATCCTCGACCAAAACTTCTTTTATCCATGTTTGCAAGACAATTACTAATGGGACAGCGAGAAATACACCTAAAAACCCGAAAAAGCTGCCAAAAAAGACCACTGCTACTAAAGTAACTGCTGGCAAAAGAGATGCTTGACTTTTCATCACTAAAGGCACTATAACTAGACTCTCAATCTGCTGAATTCCAAAGTACAAAGCTATAACAGCAGCAATTTTCCAAGGTGCTTCACTTAAAGCTAGCAGTGCAGGCGGAATCACACTCAAGGTTGGCCCAACATTTGGAATAAATTCTAACAATCCTGCCAAAATAGCATTAACTAATGGCAATGGTACTCCTAAAATTAACAGTCCAATATAGCTCAATGTTGCAATGACTAGCATAGTTAGGAGCGTGCCTTTTATCCAGCCAGTCAAAGAGACTGCACACTTATTTAGAATGTCATCAACTCGCCGACGATAAAAGGCAGGAAATAGCAGTATAAATCCCTGTCGATACGGCGAGGGATTGGCTAATAACATGATGCTGAGAGCTACAAAGAGCAGCGAACCTAAAATAATAGAAAGCGAGTTACTGACCAAGTTAAAAAAGTTGTTTATTAACCGATTTAACCAATCTTGTAAACCTTGAGTCAGATACCTAAGCCCCCGAATATTTTCTAAAAATTGGTCAGGAATTACATTTTGTAACCAGTTGTTCCACGATCGCAACCGTTCTAATGCCATAGGCATAATATTACCAAATTGTTGCAACTGGTCAACAAGACGTGGCACAATCAGTGCAAAAAAACCGACCAAAACGGCCAATAAAAGAATAACTGTTATGGTAACTGCAATTCCTCGCTTAATACGAAATCTTTGAAAAAAACTCACCAGTTGATTTAAGACTGTCGCTAAAACTACTGCTGCAAATACCAGCAAAAGGATTTGGCGAATTTGCCACAGAATGTAAAGAGAGACAACAAGAGCCAGAAATCCAATTAATTGTCCGAAGCGCATAATGCACCCCCATTTTTTGCTATCTACAGTGCAAAATCAATACTAAAATTTCTAATTAGCCTGCAAGTCGTCAATTTCTAGTAAGCTTACAATAACTCCAGCAATGGGTATAGAAAGAAATACTCCTAATAAACCAGCTATTTTTGTACCAATTAAAAGAGCAAAAAATACTACTATAGGATTTAAATGGACTGTACTCTGCATTACACGAGGGGCAAGTAAATTATCTTGAATCTGTTGCAAAACTATACAAGCTATTAATACTTTAATAGCAACAATCCAACCACTTTGTATTAAGATAATTAGAGAAACTAAAGTAACTCCTAATGTAGCTCCTATACCAGGAATCAAATCAAAAATTCCCACAGTTATAGCTAGCAGAAACGGGAATGGAACACGAAGAAGTGCGAAAACTAAAAAAGTAGTAATACTAAAAATCAATGAGATTAGCAATTGACCTCGTAAGAAACCGATGAAGTTTTTCTGAATAGCAGTTGCAAAGCGATCGCGTTGATTATGGGGAATCATCTTAAGAATCAGTTGCCAGATTTTTTCTCCATCAGTCAGCATAAAAAAGGCAATTACAATAATAATGATAAATCCGACATAACTTTCTAAGAAATTGGGCAAAAAGCCTAAAATAATGTTCATGCCAGACACAAACCAGTTGCGAATTTGTGTTTCTATTGCCTCTAAATTTATTGGAATATTTCGAGCAGATAATGCACTTTGTAATTGATTAATGGGATTGTTAGCAGAACTAATAATTTGTAATAACAAACCTGCTAATTGTTGTAGTTGTGTAATCAATAGATTACCAACAAATACAAATAGAAGAATGATTGTTAAGAGACTGATGGCTATGACTGTAACCAAGGCAAAACCTCGCCTCAAGAAGCGTTCCAGGTAGCGTACAGGATAGTTAAGAATGAGTGCTAAAATGGTTGCAAAGGTAAATATAAAAACTACATCTTTGAAATACCAAAAAACTTTTACTAATACCCAACCACAAGCAGCAAACAGTAAGAAACGAACTAGTGTATTAGTACTAAATTTACTCCAGAAAGTTTTTTCATTTGGCTGTTGTCGAGGGTTATTCATATATTTGGCTATTTTTATTTACTAAAGCTATATTTATAACTAGTTATGTTCGTTTAAGACGGTTCAATATACGAGTAATTAGTTGTGAGTTGTTAGCAGTTTTGCTTATACAATCATCAGCACCGATCGCAAATATTTGTTCAACAATCTCTGCTGATAAATTATCGACGATAAACAGCACTGGCAGAAATTTCCAGTACGGATCGTTACGTACTATCTGACAAAGTTCAATCCCATTGATATGGGGCATTTCTACACCTAGAATTAGCAAATCTGGAGAAAATTCTGTCAGAGTATTCCAGAAATTTCGTGAGTCTTCAAGAGTTTTTAGATTAAGTCCCAACGGTTCTAGGGATTGTTGTAAAACAGTTAATGTTTGCGGGTCATTGTCTACAACCATTACTCTCGTTTTAGTAATACGAGTTTGTTGTAATATTTGACTGACCGACTGCAAAATTTGCTCAGGAGGCATAGATTTCTGTAAAAAACCACGTCCGCCAGCTCGTGCAACCTCTACGCGATCGCTAAAATTATTTCGCTCTGTAAAAACTAATATAGGTATTGTTGGTAGGCGCTTGACTAATTCTGTTAGTAACTTCAAGCTATCTTTCACACCATCGATATCAAGTAGTATCACATCAGGATTTAAAGATGCGAACGCCCTTCTAGCGGCAAGATTAGTAACAATTTCAACTTGTATTTGCTGAATCGTAGCTGCCTTAACTAATGGTTCAACTACTTGGCGATCGCTGCTAATTACTAATAGCAGATTTTGAGTTTGTTCAACTGGGGTTTTTTCTAACTCTTGTTGTAACTTAATTAAAAGTTTATCTAAATAAAAACATTTAGCTTGGCTAAAAAATTTTTGATTTTGAAATAAATCTTCTATTTCATTAGCCAGTAGTGAACCTTCTGGAAAGCCAAAACTACCCAACGAACCAGCTAACTTGTGAGCTTCTTGCTCTGCTTTTTGCCGCAGTTGAGCGTCAAGCGTACCTTTTCTTAAAGAATTAGCTGCTTGTTTCAAAACTGCAATGCGCGAACCAACCTTAGCCTTGAAATCTTCCCGCTCTTGAGCAATGGCTGTTAGTAGAATTTGCTGCTGCTTTAAATCTATTTCTGACTCAGGTATCGGGCAACTTTGCTCATGATCTAGAGCTTTTAAACGATAACCCATTCCATAAACAGTTTCTATAAAATCGTAGGATGCACCTGCTGCTTTTAGTTTTTGTCGTAAACTTTTGATATGAGATTTAATTGTATTTTCTTCAGGTGGATCTTTTTCAGCACTCCAAAGTTGATCTACAATCGCACTCCGGCTAAAGATGCGCTGGTTGTTGCGTAAAAAAAGGTCTAAAAGGCTAAATTCTTTTGCTGTTAAATTTAGAGCAATGTTTGCATAAGTTACCTCACAAGTACTAGGATCAAGACGCAAGCTTCCCCATTCTAAAACTGGAGGGAAAGAAGTATTTCCCCGACGTAGTAAAGCACGAATGCGAGCTGATAACTCTTGAAAATCAAATGGTTTAACTACATAATCATCTGCTCCGGCATCTAAACCGATAACTTTATCAGTTTTAGTCTCTTTTGCCGTTAAAAGAAGAATCAGCATTTGATAGCCTGACTGGCGTAATTGTCGGCAAAGACTTATACCATCTAGCTTTGGCAGAACAATATCTAACAAAATCAGGTCATAGTTACAGATATTAACCAATTCCCAACCGACTTCACCATCAGCAGCAACATCAACTACATAATTTTCTTTGGTAAGATATCTTGCTACAGCTTGAGCAAGCAAATCATCGTCTTCAACCAACAGAATTCTCATGAAAATGTTTGCTTGTAGAAGCAACCCTGAGTGCTGTAATCAAATTTCTATAACTATTTAGGTTATGCCCTTTTCAGCTTTATATGACATCTGTCAAAGGCAAGGTTTAGGCAACAGATTCGCTCTGTCTAAGCTTTCTTGACAAAACCCCGTGTTTGAGGCTTTTACAAACCAGGACAGTAGAAAACCCAGCGTAATGTAGCATTAACAGAGCGATACTGATACAGACTAGAGTGAGAACATGATGAACTTGTGATGATTGAGCAGTTATTCGCCTCAAGAGTTAAGTAAACCCAATTAATTACACAATGTCATTGCGATCGCTTGCAATGACAGTAAATATTTTTGTTCATCTAGTTATGAATATTTACGGTATGATTACGCTGGATGTCGTTTGACTAACAGCCGCACCAGTGATACATCATCGATTTTGTTGAAGTGCGATCGCGTCTCAGTCAGCAATTCAAAAAAAACATCTGTCGCAATCATTTTTCAAATGGGTATTACAGTCTTTTTTACAACCCAGTAAAGTTGTAACCTACTCCAATCATCAGTCCTACATCCGTTTCATCTAAAAATGCCGCATTTACTCCTGCTGTTGCCGTGAGTTTAGTATTCAAAGGAACATCTACGCCACCAGACAAAAGCAAGCCAACGTCTGGATCATCACTAGTTTCAATCGCTACACCAGCCCCAACGTATGGTGCTACAGTGAATGTATCTTCAAAAGCATCTGCTGTCCGAAAGTTAAAGTCATAGGTGAGAGGAACCAGAACAACAGGGTCGTCCTCAATCGCCACAGATGGACGTACAGATAAGGTGCGCGTCAGCCCAATTTTGCTGATCACCATAAAGCTACTTTCACCTATAGCTGAATCACCACCTAAACCAATGTTGCCAGCAACTCCAATATAGCTGGAGCCACCACGGGTAGTTCGACCTGGATCAACATCTACTTGCGCCACCTCAGCAGAAGTTTTAGAAGCAGGTTGTGTTGGCAGGGGAACTAAATCGGCTGCTGTTGTTGAAATTTTACCGGGATTCGGTACAGTTTGTGCTTGAGCAGATAATCCACTTCCAAGCATTGTGATTGTGGAGGAAACAAATAACGCAGAAAATCGCTGTAACCATGTACTATTCATTTTTCCAATTTCCAAATAATTTTGCATGAAGGAATCAGTCATCGAAAAGCAATCTAATATGCAACCAAATTACTGTTACTTTTCTAACTGATTCAAGCTAAACTCAGGCAACTTCATTAACTGCATGGATAACACCATTTATCGCCTGAATTACACTTTTGAAGTTATCTTGGAAAAGTGGAAAACTTGTGGATATGAGCAATATTTGCAAAATTGCTCAGAGTTTACCAGACATTTTACCCAAACTGGCAACAACCGCAATTAACTCAGCGGCTCTAACGTGTCAATCTCCACATTTTCTATTACCTCTGGTTATGCCATAGGTTTATTAAATTTCTACCCTAGTTTTCCACTTTCAAGTTTTACCATTAAAAACTAATCTTAAGAGGATGGTAGCTATAAATAATACCCCGAATTATATTGGAAGAATTAAAGCACTAAATTAAGGAATAATAATTTAAAACAGGAAGATAATAAAAATGACCTCTAAGCAAATCTTAGTTATTGATGATGAAGATGACATCCGTCAATTGATTCAAACTTGTTTAGAAATAATGGGCGGCTGGAAGGTGTTAACTGCCACTTCAGGAAATCAAGGATTACTTTTAGCTCAGTCATCTCAACCCGATGCCATACTTTTGGATGTAATGATGCCTGATATGGATGGTTTGACAACTTTTAAAAAACTACAGGCTAATCAAACAACTAAACATATACCTGTAATTTTGCTTACAGCTAGAGGACGCACTAATAACGAACATCTCTTCAGTAATCTAGGTGTAAAAGGCATAATTAGTAAACCATTTAATCCTCAGAAACTAGCTGTTCAAGTAGCAGAAGCCTTGAGCTAAAGTATATTATAAAATCTGGTGTTTCCAGTTTAGCTATTCCTAAAATTGAATACCATAGCATTCCTAAATTATTTGTGGAAATTTAGATGCCAGAGATAGGATTTATGTAGTATCTCTACTTTAGGGTAGATTTGCTTTAAAAAAGGTCTATCTATAGTTTTGGTAGTCTCTTTCTTAAGTCGTAGTTTTCCCCGAAAATACATATCCTCCACTAGTTTTCCACTTTTACTCTCTAATTTAGAACTAAATAAATATTAGTTTTGAATTTCAAATAAATTCTTTCCAGGAAAACAACTTATATTTCAAATAATAAACACATTAGTTGGTGAGTTTTATTATATAGATAAAATCAAGCTCTAATTTCCTATATTTACTTAAAATATCTACTTAGGGGGTATATATGATAAATAATTTAGAATCACTTTCATATCCACCAAGCAAACAAAAATTTGCTGCTACATTGCGTTTAGTAAGTCGAATTAGTTTTTGGGTACAGTTAGTACTTGGTGGGATTTCTGGCATTGCTGTATTGTTAGCGTACTTTAGCCGTAACATTACTACTCAGACAAGCAATGCAGGTATAGGGTTTGGGATATTTTTGGCTATTGTTGGTATTTTATTGCTGTGCTTTCGAGTCTATTGGGCTTTACGTTATCGAAAAATGGCTAAACTTTTACAAACATCAAATTCTCAA
This sequence comes from Pelatocladus sp. BLCC-F211, assembly GCF_041928655.1. Classification (NCBI taxonomy): domain Bacteria; kingdom Bacillati; phylum Cyanobacteriota; class Cyanophyceae; order Nostocales; family Hapalosiphonaceae; genus Pelatocladus; species Pelatocladus sp. BLCC-F211. Next base: position 13,394 of record NZ_JBHFLM010000145.1, read on the forward strand.
AACCATCCCAAAAAGGAAGACGTAATTAAAAATTTACAAATTGGATTACTCGTGAGTTTGGTAGGGTTATTAATAGCTTTTATTGCTTCTGAAGTTACGGTTTCAATCATTTTGGGTAAAGCAGTAGCACAACCTCAAGGTGTCGCAATTTATCAGCCAGAAAATGTAATTCGTTCACTAGACATTTTTGTAATGTTAGCAAACGTCAATATGATTGGCGCTCACTTTTTTGGGGGAGTTACTTCTCTGGGTCTACTCTATTGGTTAGAAGAGTAATAGGCACAGTATTAATTTGATTTTGTCCGCTATTACTATGGAAGTACTAATCTATCTCCAAAGTAGTATTTGCCAAATGTATTAGAATTATGCTCGACTTTTTCACTATTGAGATTTAACTTCAAAATACAGTCTGTTTTCATGTCTCCTCTTTTAGTTGAGCGGCTCAACTTTACCTAAAGTACATAATCAAAAATTTGGATTATTTCAAATAAATTAAAGGATATCTAAGCTAAGAGCATTTTCTTATCTTTCACTAAATATATAACTTTTGGAATTTTGAGACAACAAACAAAGATAAAATTATCAGGAGGTATTTATGTACAAATTCAATTATTTTCATCCTTTACGCCAACAGCAGGTATAGTCGATGTGAAATTGAAAAAGTTCAATAATATTATGTTCAGTCGAAAAAACATCACTAGGACTGATGTCAAAACGTAGAGAATTGGGGCTAATAATTCATCGTCTGAACTTAATATTAGTCAGCCCAAATGGAGATTTTGAAATGATCAACTTTATTCCAACTAAATGGAGTTATAAAGTAACTATTGCTCTAGCAATATCTACAATACTGCTTGGAAGTTGTACCAACAACTTAGATCAACAGGCTGGAGTACCAGAGACTAATGTTACTACAGAGGAAGTCGCAGACAATACAAAGGAACTAATCGGTAAAACTGTAACAGTTAGAAGTACACCCGTCAGAAAATTAGGGCCGTCAACTTTCACAATCGCCGATAAGCAATTTTTTGGTACTGAACCGATTTTAGTTGTGAATGCTTCAGGTAAAGTTTTTACTCTGCCTACCGATCCAAATACACCAATTCAAGCGACAGGTCCAGTTCGTCAATTTGTGGTTGCAGATATTAATCGTGATTACAATTTGGGCTTAGATCCAAACTTGTATAAAGAGTATGAAACTCAACCGGCAATTATTGCTCAATCAATTGCACTTGCTCCTAAACCGGGTGAAATTACCACAAACCCCAACTTATATTATGGTAAGAACTTGGCGGTAACAGGCGAAGTAGAAGACATTAGAAACGCGAATTCTTTCACTCTAGATGAAGACAAGTTGTTTGGCGGACAAGACTTGTTAGTTATACGTCCCAAGACTCCGAAAGCAACTGTCAACGAAGGTGAGAAAGTCGCTGTCACAGGTGTGTTGCGTCCGTTTGTTGTCGCTGAACTAGAACGAGAATATGACCTCAAATGGGATTTGACTTTACAAAAGCAGCTAGAAGCAGAATACAAAAATAAACCTGTGTTAGTTGCGAATGAAGTTTACCCCTCAGCAATTCCGCAATAAATAATGTATTCTACAGCATTGCTGATCGAGAAAGCTTTTCATGGGAGGCTATGTCTATGTCACTACTGGATTGTTAAAAGCCGCAGATAATGAAGCTCAATTAGCTAGTGTGATCGCTCACGAAATTGGTCATATTGCTAGCCGACATGCAATCGAGCAGATGCGAGAAACAGCGATCGCTCGTGGTGTTGCGACTGCGGCTGGATTAGAACGTAGTACCGCAGTTCAGATTGGCGTGGATTTAGCGTTGCAGCGTCCTAATAGCCGAGAGGATGAATTTGAAGCCGATCGAAAAGGACTGAGAACTTTAGGACGTGCTGGTTATGCTGAGTCTGCCATGATTGCTTTTATGCAAAAGTTACTCCAAAAGCGATCGCTACCGACATTTTTGAGTACCCACCCCGCACATGGACTGCTAACGACAAGCTGCTTCGCATCTACGAATTACTGCTTTAAAAGATGAAATTAATTCTCAAAAAAACTATGGAGGAGGCGGTTTAAATAACGCTGCGTATGAGGCGAAAATTCAACCTTTAAGTTAATCATTAGTAAATTTTCAAAATGTTTCACAGGAGAAAAAACATGGCTTTGTACAAACTTGATGAATACAACCCCAACTACACTAATGAAATTTTCGATGGTAATGACATTAAGAATTTTGATGTTTATGCCGATGATGACAGAGTTGGTTCTGTTGCCAACATATTAGTTGATGAAAATGAAGGTCGTTTCCGTTATTTCATCATTGATACCGGCTTTTGGATTTTCGGGAAAAATGTCTTGCTTCCAGTCGGTTTAGCTCATCTAGACTATGAAAATAAACATCTGTTCGTTCCTAAACTGACCAAAGAACAAGTCAAAAATCTACCTGAATTTAGTGAAGATTTAGCAATCGATAATGATTACGAAGAGCGAGTCAGAGGTGTTTATCGTCCATTAATAGCAACGCCAGGTGTATTTGGCGCTCCTGCTACTTATAATTACGCAATGGAACCCTACTTTTACGAACAGGATGACCCAAGATTCAAAACCTATGAAGAACGGTTTATGTTTATGAGAAACCGTAGCAAGACAGAAATACTTTAAAGAAGGGCAGAAAGCAGTACCTATTAAGTAAAGTTTTAGAGACTTTAAACCTTTATTTGATATACTGATTGGTTTTTTGGCAGAAAGCAGTACCTATTAAGTAAAGTTTTAGAGACTGCTTTCTGCTTTGCCCGTTTGCCTAGCGTTCTATAGAGAAGGGCTAAAAAATATCTAGGCGCGGTTTGTTCAATTCTAGTATTTTTAGAAAATATGCCTGCGATTGTAGCTCAATCTATCGAAGTATTGCGGTCAAGGTAAATTCAAAATCACTACTTCAAGTAGTGTTGATGTAAGTGAGATAGTCAACAATGAATCATCAAAGCGATATCTACGACGGGCTACACCTACGCAATTTATCAACACATAATAGTAACAAACAACAGTCACAAAACACTGTAAACATCCCAGATTCACCCCAAGGTTGGGATAATTTGAAATGGCTCGGCCCGAGTTTTTTGTGGATGCTTTCAGCTGCGGGTTCGGGTGAATTGTTATTTACACCAAGAATTGCTGCACTCTACGGTTACGCTTTGTTATGGGCGCTACTTGCTGCTGTAATCCTGAAGTGGTTTATTAACGGTGAGGTGGGTCGCTTTTCAGTTTGCACTGGTGCAACCATCCTAGAAGGCTTCAAACAACTTCCTGGCCCCAAAAACTGGGCAATCTGGCTGATTTTGCTACCGCAGATAGTAGTAGCAATTTCTACCGTTGCTGGACTTGCAGGAGCCGCCGCTACAGCAATAATTTTGGTGAGTGGAGGAAGTGTGCAACTGTGGACAGTAATTATTATTGTTGTGACAGCTGCGATCGTGCTTTTAGGTCAATACAACGTAGTAGAAAAGATTTCTTCTTATGTGGGAATTGCCCGTACAGTAGCTGTAGTAGCTGCGGCTATTTTCGTCTTTCCTGATGTTCGCCAACTAGCAGCCGGACTAGTTCCGCAAATTCCACAAAATGTTAAGTATCAAGAAATACTACCTTGGCTGGGCTTCATGTTAGCAGGAGCAGCCGGATTGATGTGGTATTCCTACTGGGTAGAAGCTAGAGGATACGGTGCTGCTAGCGTTAAAGGACAAGAGAGCATAGACCCCAAGCAACTCAACCCACAGGAAAGAAAAAAGCTACGCGGTTGGCTAAATCTCATGACTATATCCAACACCTTAGCAGTGGTTGGCGCACTTTTGGCGGCATTATCTTTTTTGATTCTCGGTGGTGAGTTGCTGCGTCCACAAGGACTTGTACCAAAAGAAAATCAGGTAGCAGAAACTTTGGGTAGTCTGCTAGGTGACCTTTGGGGGCCGTTTGGCTTTTGGTTTATGGTGGCGATTGTTTTTATTACTTTCTGTAGCACCGTACTGTCAGTAGAAGATGGTTTTGGGCGAATGTTTGCCGATGGTACACAAATTATTCTGCAAGGATTTGGCGTGCAAGGACGCTGGACTAACGAGAAGTTCTTGCAGCGTGTCTATATTGTAGTGTTACTCGTAGCTTTACCCATCGCCATTTACTTGTTCGTCGGTGAACCAGTCGCCTTGCTACAAACCGCAGGCGGAATTGAAGCGGCTCACATCCCTATCGTCACTGGACTGACTCTTTACTTAAATCATCGAATGTTACCGAAACAGGACTTACGCAACTGGCACAATAGCTTTAGATGCGGCTTCGCCACACCTGCAATGTTAGTCTAAGTATTAATGCTTAAAAAATTAGAAGAAAAAGGAAATTTTACAATTTGTAGAAATGTATTTTAAATGACCAACTTT